>CAVEOR010000024.1:0-13218 GCA_963617285.1 Anaerovoracaceae bacterium
CTTTAGGACTATGAGTGCCATCGCAAGCCCGATCCAAAAGAATCCCGGCTCAAGGAAGTGGCACAAAATCGGAAACGATATAGCACCCGCAATTGAGCCAGCTGACATTCTCTTGCTTATGAGAAGCACGATAGCCGTCACCGCCAGCGTCGCAAGTCCAAGCACCCAATTGATTGCAAGTATCGCCCCAAAAGCCGTTGCAACGCCCTTGCCTCCCTTGAAGCCGAAGAACATCGGCCAGATGTGCCCGCAAAATACCGCCAGTGCGCATAGCACCGCCGTCTTATATCCTACAACATGAAGTCCAAGCTCAACGGCAAGCACGCCTTTGCAAATATCGATTACGAGTGTGACGAGTGCAGCCTTCTTGCCGAGCACCCTGAGCACATTCGTCGTTCCAGCGTTTCCACTACCTTCCTTTTTTATGTCAACACCTTTGATTTTGCCTAGGATAATCGCCGGGCTGATGTTTCCAATCAAGTATGCTATAGCGACCATGACCCACGTGAGGGCTGTATAGTCGCTAGAAATCAAGGTATCCATGTCCATTATTCTACTCTTTCACCCTTTTCTCTGAATACGAATTTTATCGAAGTTCCTTCGAACCCGAAGCCCTCTCTGATGCGGTTCTCAAGGTATCTTGCGTATGAGAAATGCATGAGGTCGCGCTTGTTAATCTGGAAGCTAAACAGCGGCGGCTTGACTCCAACCTGTGTCGCATAGTAAATCTTGAGTCTGTGGCCCTTGTCCGAAGGCGGCTGCTTCATCATAACCGCATCCTGAATGAGACTGTTGAGCTGTCCTGTTGGAACTCTGAGAGCACGCTTTTCGGAAACGTAGTCTGCCATCTCCATGACCTGATTTACCCTCTGCTTGTCCTTGACCGAGATAAAAATCGACGGCGCGTAGGACATGAACTGCATGTCAGCCTCGATGAGGCGCTTGAAATCACGCATCGTGTTCGTTTCTTTGTCGATAAGGTCCCACTTATTTACGACTACGACGATTCCCTTGCCTGCCTCGTGGGCAACGCCGGCGATCTTCTTGTCCTGATCAGTCAAGCCCTCTGCAGCATCTATCATCAGAAGGCAAACATCACAGCGCTCGATGGCAGCAACTGCACGGATTACGCTGAAACGCTCTATATCCTCGTTAACCTTTGATTTTCTACGGATTCCTGCCGTGTCAATCAAGATATATTTCTTGCCGTTTTTCTCAAATGGCGTATCGATGGAGTCACGAGTCGTGCCCGCGATTGGGGATACGATAACTCGCTTTTCTCCCAGCAAGCAGTTGATTAGCGATGACTTGCCGACATTTGGTTTGCCGATTACTGCAATCTTTGTTACATCGTCGTCATCATCGTAATTCTCATCTGGGAAGCTCTGGACTATCTCGTCAAGCACATCTCCGAAATTGAGCATGTTCGCTGCCGAAATCGGAATTGGCTCGCCAAGCCCCAGCTCATAGAAATCGTAGAAATCGTCTGGAAGATTCCACGGTGCGTCTATCTTATTGACTACGAGGATTACCTTCTTGCCCGTTCTGAGGAGCATGGATGCAACCTCGCGGTCCGCGTGCGTCAGCCCGTCCTTACCGTCCACGATAAAGAGGATTACGTCGGCCATGTCCATTGCAACCTGCGCCTGCTCCCTCATCTGCGAAAGGATCACGTCCGCGCTCGACGGCTCGATTCCGCCCGTGTCGATCAGCCCGAAGTGAACGCCGTTCCACTCTGCCTCTGCGTAGATTCTGTCGCGCGTAACGCCTGGCGTGTCCTCGACGATTGAAATTCGCCTTCCTACAATTTTATTAAAAAATGTTGATTTTCCAACGTTTGGTCTGCCTACTACGGCAACGATTGGTTTACTCATCGAAAATTCCTCCTATGAAGCTCTTCGCGTCGAACTCCTCCAAGTCCTCAATTCCCTCGCCCGTACCGATGAACTTAATCGGCATGTCGTATTCCTGGGCGATTGTGATTGCGATTCCGCCCTTGGCCGTGCCGTCAAGTTTGGTGAGGACTATACCTGTGATATCTGCAACCTGACCGAATTCCTGCGCCTGCGAAATCGCGTTCTTGCCCGTCGTAGCGTCGAGCACGAGCAGCGTCTCGCGGTCAGCCTCAGGATATTCGCGGCTTATAATCTTGTTCATTTTCTCAAGCTCGTTCATGAGATTTTTCTTGTTCTGGAGCCTGCCCGCCGTGTCGCAAATCAGGACATCCGTGCCACGAGCCTTGGCGGACTGAATCGCGTCGTAGATGACAGCGGATGGGTCAGCGCCCTCCTGATGCCTGATGACATTCACGCCGTTTCTCTCGCCCCAAACGACGAGCTGCTCAGCCGCTGCCGCACGGAACGTATCCGCCGCCGCGAGCATAACCGTGTTACCCTCGTTCTTCAGCTTATGTGCGAGCTTGCCGATAGTCGTCGTCTTGCCGCCGCCGTTGATTCCGATCATCAGAATCACGAGCGGTCTCTTATCTGAAAGCTTCTGAGCCTTGCCCTTGTCGACCATGAGAGTCATGATTCTCTGCAGGCCCTTCTTGACGTTCTCGGGATTGCTCACGTATTCTTCCTTAACAAAATCGCGAAGCTTGTCCATGATCTTCACGGTCGTATCCATGCCGATATCGGAGGTTATCAGAACTTCCTCTAATTCGTCCATCAAATCCTCGTCGACCTGGCCGCGTGCCATGATTACATCAGAGATTCTCTCCGACAGCTTACCAAAAAATGACTTTTTCTCCTTAAATAAAGACATTTCGTCCCCCTTATTTTCTTATATTACTAAATATCAAAATCGTCGCCGAGTCTGAGCGAAAGAACCTTGGAAATTCCCTGCTCCGGCATAGTTACGCCGTAGAGCACGTCCGCATGTTCCATGGTCGCCTTCTGGTGCGTTACGATTGCGAACTGAATCTCGTTGAAATTGCGGAGATACTTCGCGAATCTGTCGATATTCGCGTCGTCGAGCGCCGCCTCAACCTCATCTAAGATGCAGAAAGGCGTCGGCTTGGTCTTCAGCACCGCGAACATGAGCGCAATCGCCGTCATGGTCTTCTCGCCACCAGACATCAAGTTGATATTCTGAAGTTTCTTTCCTGGCGGCTGAGCGATAATCTCAATGCCTGACTCGAGCGGATTGTCCTCGTTATCGAGCCTCAGCTCAGCGTGGCCGCCCCCGAAGAGCTCAGCGAATATCGACTCGAAGTTTACAACCACCTGATCAAAGTTTTCTTTGAACTTCGTCTTGATGGTCTTATCCATGTCGCTGATGATCGCCTGGAGCTCGGACATTGCGGCCAGGATATCGGCTCTCTGCTCAGTGAGGAATTCGTACCTCGTGCTGATTTGCTCGTATTCCTTGATGGCGCCGACGTTGACGTCGCCGAGTTCCTTCATTCTATTCTTGATTTCGCGGCTCTCCTTCACCGAAGACGACAGCACGAAGTCCGCCTTCTTCATTGTAAGTGCCTGCGCGTACGATATCTCAAAATCATCCCAGAGATTCTGCTTGAAGTTCTCAAGCTGCGTCTCGTTCTTCGCGAGCTTGATTTCCATCTGGTACTTGCTGTCGCGACTCTGGTTGAGGCCGTCCACGAGTATGTTCAGCTCGTTTGAAACCTTCGTGATTCTCTCGGCAAGCTCGGTCTTCTCGGATGCGATTTCGTTGATATATCCTTCGAGGTTCTCTTTCTCAGCTTCCATAGCCTCGAGATTGTCGCTCGAATCGTCTCCGCCGTAGATGATATTATGTTGCTCTCTTTCGAGACTTAATATTTCCTCTTTCTTAGCGTCAATCTGTCTCCTGAGGTCGCTGCACGCCGCCTCAATTCTATCTATGAGTTGCTGCGCTGATGAACACTCGCCTTCGCAGCTCGTCTTCTTGATGCGAGCCTGCGTGATTTCCTCGCTCTCGGCACTAACTCTGTCGCGTGCCTTCTCGTATTCATCCGTGAGATTGTTCGCGTTCTGCTCTATGTTTGCAATCTCTTCCTCTGCAGCCTTCGCCTCAGCCAAAAGCCCAGCAACGTTCTTCTCCAAATTAGCGAAGTCTTCTTCTATTCCAGCGAGTTCTCTCTTCTTCGTCTCGTCGCTATCCTTCGCACCCTCGAAGTTCTGCTCAATGAGGTCTATGCGACCGGAAACCGTGATGAGCTGGCGCCCGAGCTCGTTGATTTTCTCCTCGATCTGCGAACAATCGCTTATGAGTTTCTGCGCCCTCGCCTTCTTCTGCTCGAGCTCGTCCTTGTTCTTCTGATAGTGAGCCTTCAGCTCCTCGATCTCAGCTGCTAACTTGTCTATTTCGCTCTTGCGCGAGAGCAGGTTCGCAGTCTGGTTCTTGTACTTACCGCCTGTGATTGCGCCGCTCGCGTTGATAATTTCGCCTTCGAGCGTTACGAACCTGAGGCCGCTGCCAGCAAGCTTGGAAAGGCTAATCGCCGCATCCATGTCCTCGACAACGGCTACGCGGCCGAGCAGATACTCGAAAATCCCCTCGTACTTCTCTTCATATTTAACGAGGTCGCAAGCCAGGCCCTTGAAGCCGCTCGCGTTTCTGATGCTGCTTGGAACGTTCGCCACATTCGCCCTGATGCTACCGATCGGCAGGAATGTGAGTCTGCCCGCGCGGTTTTGCTTCAGGAGCTTAATCGCGTGCTTTGCGTCTTCGTCCGTCTTACAAACTATGTTCTGCATTCCAGCTCCGAGCGCCGTCTCGATTGCGGCCTCGAGTCCCGCTGGAACCTTGATAATATCGGCAACTACGCCCTCAATTCCAGCGATGCCCGCCTTCATAACAAAGCGAACCGCGCCGTTATATCCTTCGTAGTTATTTTCCATTTCCTCGATAGTCTTCTTTCGGGAGTTCTTCTGTCCCGCCTGAATTCTGAGGTCTTCATTCTCCTTCGTGAGGCTGTTCACGTCGCTCTGAAGGCGGGCGAGCTCTGCTCTCGCATCGGAAAGTTCCTGCTTCTTCGCAGCGATATTCTTCTCGATACCGTCTTTCTCCGCGTCCGCCTCGCGCTTTTCCTTCTCGTATATCGCCTGACTCTCCGTGAACTTCTCGCCTTGGCTCAGCAATGCCTCGCGTCTATCCGTGAGCGACTTCCTGTAATTCTCCAGGCTCTTCGCCTCGGAGCGTTTGCCCGTCGCGCTGTTCTGCAGCGAAATCATGCGGTTGTTCGCATCGTCGATTTCGCCCGAAAGCTCGGATGCAAGCCTTGCCGCCTCGCTATGCGCTTCGATCCTGTCCTGGAGCGCCTTCTCGGCCTCGTCTTTTTTCTTCTGTGCCTCGGCCAGCGTGTCCCGAACGCCCTTGAGATTGGAATTCTCGCGTTCTTCCTTCTCGGTGAGGTCAGCGATTTCGCCTTCGAGTCTCGCCAGGTCGCGCTCGATAGCGCTGAGTTTCTCCTGGTCTAACTGGCTCTTGTTTCTGATTCTATTTATCTCTTCTACTTTCTTGAGCAGATTATCTCTCGCCTCATTTCCGAGCGATTCTAAATTTTCGTTCTTCGCGCGAGCTTCCGCAAGCTCAGCGTTCAGAGCATCCTTTTTCTCGGAATTATCGTCGATTGCGCATTCTAATTCTTTGATGTCGTCCTTCAGCGTCTCCGTTGCAAGGTCGAGCTTTTCGATATTCTTCAGCGTGATGTTAATCTCAAGTTCCTGGTATTTCTCCCTGAGCTCGAGGTATTCCTTCGCCTTGATGCTGTCTTCCTTGAGACCGTCGATTCTGCCTTCGATTTCGCCGACGATATCGTTGACGCGCTCGAGATTCGCATTCGTGTTCGCAAGCTTCCTCTCAGCCTCAGACTTTTTGCTCTTGTACATGACAACGCCAGCCGCTTCCTCGAAGATCTCGCGCCTCGATTCTGGCTTATTGCTCACGATATCGGCGATTTTGCCCTGTCCGATAATCGAATAGCCATCTACACCGATACCCGTGTCCATGATGAGCTCCTTGATATCGCGAAGCCTGCACTGGTTGTTGTTGATGAGATATTCGCTTTCGCCCGAGCGATACATGCGGCGCGTAATCGCAACCTCGCTGTAATCAATCGGGAGTATCCCCGTCGAGTTGTCGATGACGAGCGTTACCTCCGCCATGCCGCGGGACTTTCTGCTCGCGGTTCCAGCAAATATAACCTCTTCCATCTTGCCGCCCCTGAGCATCTTCGGGCTCTGCTCGCCAAGCACCCAGCGAATCGCGTCACTGATGTTGCTCTTGCCGCTTCCGTTCGGGCCGACGATACAGGTCACGCCCTCGTGAAATTCTATTACCACAGGCTCAGCAAAGGACTTGAAGCCGTGCATTTCCAGTCTCTTAAAATACATTCGATCTTTCTCCGTTTTCTAAAGTTCTATCTCTTCGCGAGCATCTCCAGGCTTGCCCGAGCCGCATTCTGCTCGGCTTCTTTCTTCGTCTTGCCGCAACCCTTGCCGTATTTCTTGCCGTCGCATTCGAGATGCAGGTAAAACGTCTTGTCGTGCGCAGGGCCTTCTTCTCTGTCGACGACATAGCTGATGTTCACCGACTTGCCGCCGCTCTGCAGGTGCTCCTGAAGCTCCGACTTGTAATCCGAGAAAATCTTCCCGGAAATCGCGCCTTCAATCGTCTTCTCGAAGGCCTTGACCGTGAATTTCTGTGCTTCCTGATATCCGCCGTCGAGGTAAATCGCACCGATCAGAGCCTCCAGCGCATCCGCCAGAATGGAATCCTTGTTTCTGCCTCCAGTCGAAGCCTCGCCGTGCCCCATCAGCATGTAATTTCCAATCTCGAACTCCCTTGCAACCACCGCAAGCGCCTTTTCGCACACGACGAGCGCCCTCGTCTTGGTAAGCACGCCCTCCGTCACGCCGCTCATTCTAGTGTAAAGCTCCGCTCCGACTATCGCGTCCAGGAAAGCGTCACCCAGAAACTCCAGCCTCTCGTTATCCCTGTGCCGCGTGTTCCTCTCGCGATTAAACGAGCTGTGGGTCAGCGCCCTTTCTATCAAAGTTTTGTCCGTGAAGCTGTATCCAATTTTCGCTTCTAAATCTCCAATATTGTTCATTTCAATCCTTAAAAATCTATGATTTCAGCCCTTTGACGGCTGATCTTAGTCATTTTATTCGTCCGCTGGCTCGCTCTCGATAATCGACTCGATTTCCAGCACGGCGTTCTGAATCGTTCCAACGACATTGCCTTCCACATACGGAATGCCCTTGAGAATCGTGTTCTTGACCGCGTTTGCGCTCGACGAGCCGTGCATCTTGACGATCGGTCCCTTCACGCCGAGAATCGGTGCGCCGCCATAAGATGAGTAGTCAAATTCCTTCTTCAGACCCTTCAGCTTGTCAAGCAAAAGCAGCGCGCCCATCTTTGCCTTGACTCCGTCCGTAAATCTCTTCTTGATGACCTGGAAGATGTTCCACGCAAGGCCTTCCGTCAGCTTGAGGATTACGTTTCCGGTAAATCCGTCCGCAACGATTACGTCGCAAGCACCCTTCGGCACCTCGCGCGCCTCTACGTTTCCGATGAAGTTCATGTGGCTCTGGTCGAGAAGCTCGTATGCGGCCTTCGTCAGCGTCGAGCCTTTCTTCGACTCCGCGCCGATATTGACAAGTCCAACCTTCGGGTTCGCACGCCCGATAACCTTCTCCATGTAGATGCTTCCCATCATGCCGAATTCGAGCAAATTGTTCGGCTTGCACTCGGAGTTCGCACCCGCATCCACGAGCAGGCTCGCCTCCCCGCCGATAATCGGATAAATGCACGCAAGCGCTGGTCTATCTATACCTTGGATTCTGCCGAGGATGAAAAGTCCGCCCGACAGGAGCGCGCCTGTGCTTCCCGCCGAAATGAAGATGTCTCCCTCGCCGTCCTTGACCATATTGATTCCGCGAACAATCGAAGAGTCTTTCTTGGAGCGAACCGCCCTAACCGGCGCCTCGTCGTTAGTGATGATCTCGCGTGCATCCACGATTTCAACCTGATCTGCGTTATATGTATACTTTGCTAATTCCGCCTCGATGAGCTCCTGCTGCCCCACGAAAACTATCGTGTGCGGCATTTCCTTCAGTGCAAGAACCGCTCCTTCAACAACGGATTGGGGCGCATTGTCGCCGCCCATAGCGTCTAATATGATTTTCATTGCATCCTCCTGTATTAACATGCGCACCCTGCCAGACTGCGCTCATTAAACATACTCATACAGATTAAGATTATATCACAAATCCGCCCAAAATCCAAGTAAATAACGCATATTTCAATCCATAATCAAAAAAAATTCGCCCCATCCGCACGTAACGGATAGAGCGACATATTTCTCGCGTATATTTTATTTGCTATTCGTCTTAATTTGCAGCTGAAGCCTTCTCGTCCTTGTTCTCCTCCTCGGAAAGCTCGCGTTTTACCTTGATGAGCTTGTGTACGAGTCTGTTGAGATCGTTTACCCTGCGAACTACCACATAGGTGTTCTCTTCCCTGTGCATGAAGATCGTGTTCAGCGTCTTTGCGAGCTCGTCGCAGACCTCGTCAACTGCAGCCTTGAAGCTTGCGCGCAGGTCGCGGCTTCCATCTTCAGCGACTTCGCCGCCGCGGAAGAAGTCAACCTTATCAATAGTATAGTGATAGTCGATACCGAACATGTCGGAAACCTTCGCCGACAAGCTGTTCTTGATATCGTTCATGTGAGCGTCCAGCATACGCGGATTGCTCTTGAAGTGCTCAGCGAAGTCCGCCGCTTCCGTCTTGATTTCCTCGAAGAACTCGCTCAGCTCCTTGAACTTCTCGTCGAACTGTCTCGCTGGCATTCTCAGTGCCGTTGCGTACAGGTCTATCTGGGAAAGTCCGCTCGCCGCGATATCTCTCATCTTCAGCTTTGCGGAATGCTCGATGATGTCCTGAACGGTCGTGAGGCAGTCAACCTGGATCGCCTTCTTGAGGTATTCGATGCCCTGGCCATTCCTTGCGCTGACTGGGAAGAGCTCGATATCGTCCTTATCCATGAGCTTACAGATGAGGTCATGGCAATACTGGAGGTATTCCTCCAGGTCGGACTCGTCGATTGTATCGATTTTGTTAACGACAAAGTAGAATTTCGCCGCATATTCCTTCGCGTTCTTCAGGAAGTCGATCTCAATCTGGTTGATCGGGCTGTCTACGGAAAGCATGAAGATTACCGCGTCGCTCTCCTTGACGAAGGAATAAGCCGCGTCGGAGTTCTTCTGATGAACGGAGCCAACGCCCGGTGTGTCTACGAATGTGAGTCCTCTCTCCAGGAAAGGCGACGGGCAGTAAAGCTGAACCTCAGAAACGCCGAGGTGGTTATCGTTGTTCTCCTGCTCGTTGATGTATGTAGACATTTCATCAAAGCCGATTTGCTTGATGATTCCGTTGTCGAAGCGGACCGTTGCCGCCTTCTCGCCGTATTGAATCGATGTCACGACCGCGGTAACTGGCACTATGCCCACTGGAAGGACTTTGTCCTCAAGTATTGCGTTAACGAGAGTGCTCTTGCCGCGCTTGAACTGACCGATTACGGAAACTGTAATTTCCTTATTTTCAAGCTTTTCGATGAGCTCGTTTGTTCTCGCCAGCTCTCCCCTCGTGATCTCGTATTTCTCAAACTCGCTAGCCGAGTCCTTCAGAATCTCGAGGATTTCGCGTTTTTCTTCCTTGCCTCTGGAGCGAAGCTGGATGCACTCTAAGTTGCAGCCTTCCACACCGTAAGGGCAGTTCGCACATCGTTTGTTGTTAAATGCCATTTTCTTTCTCCTAAAAAATTTATTACACGCTATTATTTATACACCTTATATCAATCTTGCCTGCAATCCGCTAATCCGCCAGTCTATCAGCTCGTTAACGGCTGACTTGCTCGCCTCTACCGATAGTCCGCGTAGAAGAAGCAGCCCGCACACGCTGGGTCGTTCTCTCTTTTTTCCTCTGTGCACCAGAGCGGCTTGACTATGAGGTTCGGGCGAAGCTTATCGCCTGAGAGCGACTTGAGTGCCGCAATCTGGCAGAGGGTTCCCACGAACTCGACATGCTGCCCAGCCTTCACGCCTCTCATGGTCTGGCGATAAAGTGCTGGCATATCCCTCTCGTCGAAGGACTTGTCGTACTCGAAGAATTCATCAAAATGCGGAAGCTCCACAGGGTTGAATATCGGGCAGAAAAGCGAGCAGGCGTTGCACTTCATGCAGCCGTCGTCGTTAGCCCAAGCAACCTTCTTGTTGCTCTCCTCCTCGCGAGGCACCATCTTGATGCACCTATTCTTGCACGCCACCACGCAAGCCGCGCAGCCGTTGCAATTCTTGACTCTATCCGTTACATTCATCCTTTGCCTCCTAAATCTATCATGCTATTTCTTTCGGCGCGCTCAAAAGCAGTGGCTCGTCGAGCAAATTCGTCATGCTCTTGAGTCCGATTCCGAGGGTCGACATGTTGTGTAACAATGCCGATGTCGTCGGTGGCATGAATCCAGCCACGCCGCAGCCAATCAGCCCTAAGTTGAAGCCCACGATAAAGCGATAATTAGCGTTGATCCTCTTCATGAGCGCCATGCTCAGCTTGCGAAGAACCACGAGCTCAAACAAATCTTCCGAAGAAATCGTAATGTCCGCAATCTCCTTGGCAATCGCCGCGCCCGTGTTAATAGCGATTCCAGCGTCCGCCTCAGACAGCGCTGGCGTGTCGTTTACGCCGTCGCCTATCATGATGACGTGTCTGCCTTTCTCGTGCTCTTTCCTGATGAATTCCGCCTTGTCCTCAGGCAGAACCTCAGCGAAGAAATCATCCACGCCAACCTTCTTGGCAACCGCAGCTGCCGTGTTATAGTTATCGCCAGTCATCATTACGACCTTGCTGATTCCGAGCTCGTGCAACGCCTTGATCGCGTCCGCCGCTTCTTCCCTCAGCGGGTCGGATATGCAAATCACCGCTGCAAGTTCCCCAGAAATCGCTAGGAAAAGATGCGAGAATTCAGCTGGAAGAGCCTCGATTTTCTCCTCTTCTCCCGCAGGAATCTTGCAAGCCTCGTCCTCGAAGACGAAGTGCTCGCTTCCGATAACCACGCCATGTCCGTCGACCGTGCTTCTGATTCCATGCGCAACGACATACTCGACCTTCGAATGGTATTCCTCGTGGGAAAGCCCGCGCTTCTTAGCCTCTGCAACCACGGCATTTGCGATAGAGTGCGGATAATGCTCCTCTAGGCAAGCCGCGAGTCTTAGCATATCGTCTTTTGATTTGCCGCCGAATGTAATTATATCTTCAACCACCGGTGTCGCATGTGTGAGCGTTCCGGTTTTGTCAAATACTATCGTGTCAGCCTTCGCCACCGCCTCGAGGAATTTGCCGCCTTTGACGGAAATCTTGTACTCGCCCGCTTCTCTCATCGCAGAGAGTACCGTTACAGGCATGGAAAGCTTGAGTGCGCACGAAAAGTCGACCATCAGCACGGCTAATGCCTTGGTCACGTTCCTCGTGAGCAGGTATACGAGAGCCGTTCCGCCCAGAGTGTATGGCACGAGCCTGTCTGCAAGCGATGCCGCCTTGTTCTCGGTCTCGGACTTCAGCTTCTCGGATTCTTCTATCATCTTCATGATGCGGTCGTAGCGACCAGCACCGCTCGCCTTCTCGACGCGAACGAGGAGTTGTCCTTCTTCAATCGCGGTTCCGGCGTAAACATAGCTTCCCTCCTGCTTTCTAACTGGGAGAGATTCGCCTGTGATGGAAGCCTGGTTGACGGTCGCTTCGCCAGAAACAACCTTGCCATCGAGCGGAATCATGTTGCCCATGCGAACAGAAATTACGTTGCCAGCCTCGATATCCTCTATCGAAACCAAGGTCTCCGTATACTCTTTTCCGCACGTATCACAGATGCCGTCAGTCAGCTCGCCGCTTTCGCTGCTCTCCTTCGGCACGCAGAGCCATACCTTGTCGACATTCAGAGCCATTGCCCCCGCAAGGTCAGCCACCGACTTCTTGTGCGTCCATTCGTCGAGGATCTCACCGATCTTCAGCAAGAACATTACGGAAGATGCCGTGTTGAAATTGCCCTGGAGCATGGAAACGCTGATAGCCGTCGCATCCAGCACCTCGACCGTTAGCTTGCCATTCTTCAGCGAAACTAGTCCCGCCTTGATATAGCCTATCGAGTGCCAAACCGCAATCGCCGTGCGAACCGGTACCGGCAGAACTAATTTGTTGAAATATCTCCTAGCCGTCGTGAACACAATCTTGTCCTGATACTCGCGGTTCAGCTGTCTCGACGTGTGCTCAGGCACGAGCTTAAGCGTTTCTTCGTCACCAAAACTAAAGGCACTCAAAGCCTCTATTACATCGCTTCTTGTGCCCGTGTATTTTATTACGGCGTCGCAAGTGCGATCGTAGACCGCGACATCCCTAACGCCAGGTTTGCTCCTCAGGTAATACTCGAGCTCGTCCGCCTGCGAGAGGCTCATCCTCCCGCAAAGCATCCTAACCCTGAGCCTGCCAGGAAGCTCATGCATAATCCTACATTTCATTGCAGCATGCATCTCCACATTCTTCAGCTGGTGCGTCGCCGCAGCAATCGCAAGCGTCGCAGATTACAGCCTCAGCATCTTCCTCAGCACGCTTCTCGTTGATTTCCTTAGCGTCTGCTACGATGTCGTCTGCATTTTCCTTGATGTTAGTTGCAGTCTTCATCACGCATTCCTTTGCGCGAAGAACCGCTGCAGTCGTTCCTGTATAAACCTTCTTAGCGTCCTTGCTTCCCAAAATCTTAAGTCCAGCTGTTCCGAAAAGAACTCCGCCTGCGAATAATCCTAATTTGTCCCACTTCATTATGTTTACCTCCTAAAATTTATCCTAATTGTTTATATATATCTTTTTTCAGCAAAAATATTCTCGCCTTAACATGTTCTCGCAGCTAAAATATCTCCGCCTGTTTAACAATATATTATAGCTTTCTTCCGCAAAAAAGTCAAGACTCCAGCTCGTACATTATCATAGCGAGTGCCGCCAGTCCCGCGGTTTCTGTGCGCAGAATCGTCTTGCCGAGCGTGACGATTTCTGCGGCTATGTCCGGCTCTGCGAGCCTTGCGATCTCCGCGTCCGCGAATCCGCCCTCAGGTCCTATGATTAGGGCGATTCGCTCTGGAGCCCCGCCGCCGCCCTGCGCAACCTGCTGCGGCAGCCGCAACGCGTCCTTCATGCTGCGCCCTTCCTCGTTCTCGTAAGGGC
>CAVEOR010000025.1:0-12694 GCA_963617285.1 Anaerovoracaceae bacterium
AGCGGTTGTGCAGCATAAGCGGCGGATATCGTGCAATCCTCGTGGAACGTCCTCGCCGCTGAGGACTGCACCCACCGAGAGCAGCTTACATCTTTGGCTTGAAATTTTCCGCGATATGCTTTACAATATATTATGAGTAGTTATGCTTTGCGGAACGTCGGACCGAATTTGAAAGCGGATTCCAAATGTGGAAGGCGGGGGTGCAGGGCGAAAATCAAGAGAATGAGGAAAATTTCAGCATGGATTATCAGAAATATATAAGGAATTTCAGTATAATAGCGCACATCGACCACGGCAAATCGACGCTGGCCGACAGGCTCATAGAGAAGACGGGACTCGTAGCGGAGAGAGACATGAAGGAGCAGTTCCTGGACAATATGGAGCTCGAGCGTGAGCGTGGAATTACAATCAAGTTGCAGACGACCCGCCTGGTGTATAAGGCGAAGGACGGCAACGAGTACATCTACAATTTAATCGACACGCCGGGTCACGTAGACTTTACCTATGAGGTTTCCAGGTCGCTGGCGGCATGCGAGGGCGCAGTCCTCGTCGTTGACGCGACGCAGGGCGTAGAGGCGCAGACGCTCGCGAACGTGTATCTCGCACTTGACGAAAACCTTGAAATTCTGCCAGTCCTCAACAAAATCGACCTCGCGTCGGCAAGACCTGACGAATGCAAGGAAGAGATAGAAGAAATCATAGGACTCGACGCGGAGGATGCGCCGCTCGTTTCGGCGAAGACGGGACTCGGAGTCGACGAACTGCTCGAGCGCATAATCGACGCAATCCCAGCTCCTGCAGGGGATGAGAATGGCAAGCTGAAGGCTTTGATATTCGACTCGAAGTACGACAACTACCTCGGCGTTATCATTTATGCGCGCATCATGGACGGCAGTGTCAAGAAGGGCGACATGATCCGCATGATGGCCACGAACAAAAAATACGAAGTCACAGAGGTCGGCATTTGCGCACCGAACCTCAAGCCGGTCAAGAGCCTCAGAGCGGGCGAGGTAGGCTACATCTGCGCGTCCATCAAGCAGGTGGCGGATGCCAGAGTCGGCGACACGATTACCCTCGACGACGACCCGACGGACGAGCCGCTGCCAGGCTACAAGAAAGTCCAGTCCATGGTTTACTGCGGAATTTATCCGGCGGAGGGCGAGAAATACGAAGGCGTCAAGGATGCACTCGAGAAATTGCAGGTTAACGACGCGGCATTCACGTTCGAGCCCGAGACATCACAGGCGCTGGGATACGGCTTCCGTTGCGGATTCCTCGGACTTCTTCACATGGAAATTATCGTCGAGAGACTCGAGCGCGAGTTCAACCTCGGCGTAATCACGACGTCACCGAGCGTTATATATAAGGTAGTAAAGACGGATGGCACGGTAGAGATGCTCCAGAACCCGTCGAATTTGCCGACACCACAGGAAATCGACCATATCGAGGAGCCTATGGTAAAGGCGAATATCATGATTCCGAACGACTATGTCGGCAGCATAATGGAACTCTGCCAGCAGCGCCGCGGAACAATGTTGCATATGGAATATATCACTCCGACGAGAGTTCAGCTGCACTACGACATGCCGCTGAACGAGGTTATCTACGATTTCTTCGACGCGCTGAAGTCGAAGACACGCGGCTACGGCTCGCTGGAGTACGAATTTGATAGATACGAAAAATCGAACCTCGTTAAGCTTGACATTATGCTCAACAGAGAACTCGTAGACGCCTTCTCAATGATCGTTCACGAGTCGGAAGCTTACGCGCGCGGGCGCTTTGTTTGCGAAAAGCTGAAGGAAATCATCCCGATGCATCAGTTCGAGGTGCCAATTCAGGCGGCTATCGGCCAAAAGATTATCGCGCGCGAGACTGTCAAGGCTTACCGCAAGGACGTAATTGCCAAGTGCTACGGCGGCGATATTTCGCGTAAGAAAAAATTGCTCGAGAAACAGAAGGAAGGCAAGAAGCGTATGCGCCAGTTCGGCACGGTTGAGGTGCCGCAGGAGGCGTTCACGGCCGTTCTTAAGTATGATGATAACAAATAAAAGCAGAGGCATTTACATACACGTTCCGTTTTGCCTGAGCAAGTGCCCGTACTGCGATTTTTACTCGGTGCCGCGGCATAGGAATGAGAACATTGAGGGCTATGTGACAAGTCTTGTACATGAGATTGAGCGGGTGAGTTGCGAACATGGCGATTTGCCGATTGAGACGGTGTATATGGGTGGTGGCACACCGAGTTTGTTAGAGCCGTCGCAGGTCGCAGAAATTCTGGACAGGATTCGAGTTTGCTACGATTTGCTTCCAGACGCGGAGATCAGCATGGAGGCAAATCCTGCAACAGTAAGCACGGAATCACTCGCAGGGTATCTGGCAGCTGGCCTAAACCGCCTGAGCATCGGAGCGCAATCATTCGACGACGAAATCCTGAAGCTCCTCGGCCGCCTGCACAAGGCGCACCAGATAACCAAGACGGTCGAGGCCGCAAGGCACGCAGGCTTCGATAACATCAGCCTCGACCTCATGTTCGGAATCGACGGCCAGACGCAAGAAACCTGGGAGAGGAGCGTCGCGCAGGCGATAGCCCTAGCCCCAGAGCACATCTCGCTCTACAGCCTCGAAATCATGGATAACACGCGCTTCGCAAGAGACGAGGAGCGCGGCATTTATCACCAGACGGCAGCAGAGCTCGACCGCAGAATGTACCACGCGGCGCTCGACATGCTCGAGGCGGCGGGCTACAGGCAGTACGAGATTTCGAACGTAGCCAAACCTGGCTTCGAGTGCCGCCACAACCTCAGATACTGGAACATGGGCGAGTACATAGGCTTCGGACCGGCGGCACACTCATTCGTGGGCGGCGCCCGCTATTCAAACGCGGCGGACGTAAACGCCTATATCGCAAGCGGCGGCAGGCCAGAAATCTGCGGGCGCACGCAGAACACGGAGCAAGACAACATCAGCGAGTATATGTTCACTGGACTCAGAAGGACTGTAGGCATCAGCAAGGCGGACTTCCGAGAGGCATTCGGACGCGAGCTTTGGGACGTGTACGCAGGCGAGCGTGCGGAGTTCGCGGAATTCGCTCGCGAAGGCTTTGCGGAGGAGGACGAGGATTCAATCAGGCTCACTCGCCGCGGAATGGATATATCAAATCGTATAATGGCGATTTTTGTGTAAAGCCAATCGCAAATAGGCGATTCGGCACTAAACACAGCATCAGAAAGGCAGGTAAACATGGCCACAACCGAAACGAAGAAATACATAATGGCGCTCGACCAAGGAACCACAAGTTCCAGGTGTATAATCTACGACAAAAAGGGCAATATAATCAGCTCGGCGCAGAAGGAATTCACGCAGATTTACCCGAAGGCAGGCTGGGTTGAGCACGACGCGATGGAAATTTGGTCGACGCAGATGGGCGTTGCGCAGGAAGCGCTGCTGAAGATCAACTGCACGCACGAGGACATAGAGGCAATCGGCATCACCAACCAGCGCGAGACGACGGTCGTGTGGGATAGAGAAACTGGCCTTCCGATATACAACGCAATCGTTTGGCAATGCAGGCGCACGGCCGAGTATTGCGACAGCCTCAAGGACGCAGGCTACAGCGAGAAAATCCGCGAAAAGACGGGCCTTCTCATCGACGCATATTTCAGCGGAACCAAATTAAAGTGGATTCTGGACAATGTTCCGGGCGCGAGAGAAAAGGCAAACGCAGGCAAGCTTCTCTTCGGAACGATAGAAACGTGGCTCATCTGGAAGCTCACGGATGGCGCGGTTCACGCAACTGACTATTCCAACGCCTCCAGAACCATGATGTTCAACATAAACACGCTCGAGTGGGACGAGGAAATCCTCGCGCTCCTCGACATACCAAAGGACATGCTCCCAGAGCCTATGCCTTCGAGCGGGATATTCGGCTATACGAGCGAAAACATCTTCGGCGGGGCGATTCCGATCGCAGGAGCGGCTGGCGACCAGCAATCCGCGCTGTTCGGACAGACCTGCTTCCAGCCAGGCGAATGTAAGAATACATACGGCACGGGCGCGTTCATGCTGATGAACACGGGCGAAAAGCCGGTTTTCTCAAACAACGGTCTCGTTACGACCATTGCCTGGGGCATAGACGGCAAGGTTTACTACGCGCTCGAAGGTTCGATTTTCGTGTGCGGCGCCGCGATTCAGTGGCTTAGAGACGAAATCGACATTTTGGACAATGCGGCGGAATCCGAGAAAATGGCGCTTTCCGTCGAGGATTCGAACGGGCTTTACGTCGTTCCGGCATTCGTGGGACTCGGCGCTCCGTACTGGGATCCGTATGCGAGAGGCGCAGTGCTCGGCATCACCCGCGGCGCGAACAAGAACCACTTGGTGAGAGCGACGCTCGAGTCCATGGCTTACCAAACCAAGGATTTAATCGACGCGATGGCTGGCGACATGGGCGGCGAGATCCCTTCGCTCAAGGTCGACGGCGGCGCATCAGCAAATAATTTCATCATGCAGTTCCAGGCGGACATCCTCGGTTGCGAGGTCAAGCGTCCGCAGTGCATAGAGACGACTTCGCTCGGAGCGGCCTACCTCGCAGGACTTGCGACGGGCTACTGGAAGAGCAAGGAAGATGTCCTAGCAAATTGGCAAGTTGACAGGACTTTCGAGCCAAATATGGAGAACGAGAAAAAGGCAGAGCTCCTCGCAGGCTGGCAAAAGGCGGTAAACTCCGTCCGTGGCTGGGCGAAGGAGTAGCCATCAATATAGAAAGCAAGCATTTAAGAAAAAGAAAGAGAGAATTAGTTGTATGGGTGAACAGATTAAGCAAAGAGACTATATGTTTGACACGTTCCGCGGGCTGCTCATGTGGTCCATTCCGATTTCGCACTTCACGCGAGTTGCGGGACACTTCAGCCAAGCATCGCTGGGCGGCGTTGTCTACATCACTATAAACGTCTTCGTAATGCAGGCCTTCGTATTCCTGTCGGGATACTTCTCAAAGAAGCCGGACCGCAGCAAAGAAACCTCGTTCCACACGTTCATGTGGCCGTATTTGCTGGGCATTCCGTTCTTCTATTTCGTGAGACAATATTTCTTCGGGAATGCGATTCTCCACTTTGACATACCGCCATTTGCGCTGTGGTATCTGTGGGCGCTGTTCTTCTACCGCTACTTCACAAAGGAGTGGATGAAGATTCCGCACATCCTGGAGCTGAGCATCCTCGTATATCTATTCGCGGGTCAAGTGCCATTCTTCTCGGATCAGTTCGGACTGGGACGCGTGGTTTCCTACTTCCCGTTCTTCGTCATGGCGGTATATTGCACGAGCGACCAGCTCAACAAATTGAAGTGCTTGACGAAGGTTCAATGCGGATTGCTGGGCGCGGTTCTCATCGGAATTTCGTGCTTCCTCGCATTCTGCGTGCCACAGCTTCCAGTAGGATTTTATCTGCTGAAAAACCCGGCGTGCGAGCTTGGAATCACTTGGTATTGGGACATCATCGGACGTGTGCTGATTCTGTTCCTTGCATGGGGCTGGATGATTTTGATGTTTAACATCCTGCCGAGCCACAAGAATTACCTCGCGTATGTCGGGATGAACACCATGCCGATTTACATCTTCCACCTGATCGTCCGTTATGTGATCAAGTTCAACGGAATCGGGCTTGGACTCATCGAAGTCAACAGCTGGGTGCTCTACTACGTGCTCATCTTCGGACTGGCATCGCTTTGCGCGGTCGGATTTTCGAGCAAGCCGGTTGTCAAGTTCTATGACTTCTTTGTCGAAGGAAGCTGGAAAATCTTCTGCTGGCTCCTTGACAGGTTCTTTGACTTCCTGGGACTCTGCAGCATCCCTGTGAACGCCATCAAAGACGCGACGCTGAATTTCATCGGCAGCCAGGCCGGCGGAAAGACAGAAGCAAAGGCAGAGGAAAATAAATAAGAAAATTAAAGTGAAGATTGGGACAAATTACACGCTGAATTTATACAATCTTCACTTTTTTATGTTACGATACTAAGGAAGTTCGAGGAGACTCGAAACCAATGACAGAAGGGAAATGGGAAAATGATCAAAAAGCTAATGAAATATATTGGCGAGTACAAATTGCCCACGATTTTAACCCCTATATTTGTTTTGCTGGAATCGGGAATGGAAATCTTGATTCCTCTTTTGATGGCAAAACTCATAGACAACGGCATCGACCAGGGGGACATGGGCGTTATCACGAAATACGGGCTTTTGCTGCTGGTTGCGGCTCTTGCGACAATGTTCTTCGGTTCAACGGCTGGACTGACTGCGGCGAGCGCGTCTGCGGGCTTTGCCAAGAACCTCAGACAGGCGATGTACTATCGCATTCAGAACTTTTCTTTTGCCAATATCGACAAATTCTCCACGGCGAGCCTTGTCACGAGGCTCACGACGGACGCATCCAACGTTCAGCAGGTTTTCCAGATGTTCACGCGAATCTGCTTCCGTGCACCTGGAGTGCTCATCTTTGCTTTGGCGGCAAGCTTCAGCATCAGCAAAGAGCTTTCGCTGGTGTTCCTGGGGAGCATGCCGATTCTTGGCATTGGAATTTACATTTTGACGAGCCGCGTGCGTCCGATATTTGACCGCGTATTCAAGACCTACGACAAGCTGAACAACGTCGTTCAGGAGAATCTTTACGGCATGAGAGTAGTCAAGTCCTTCAACCGTCAAGAACACGAAAACGAGAAGTTTACAGGAATTTCGAGCATTATTTATAAGGATTTCTCCAAGGCTGAGAAGACAATGGCATTCATGATGCCGCTGATGCAATTCTGCATGTATGCGTGTATGCTGCTCATTTGCTGGCTCGGCGCTCGTTTGATTGTGGCAAGCGGAAACAACGAGATGCTGGGACTCACTTGCGGCGAGCTTCTGAGTATGATTACGTATTCAATGCATCTTTTGATGAGCCTGATGATGATTTCCATGGTATTCGTTTTCATCACCATGTCGGCGGCTTCGGCTCGCAGAATCGTCGAGGTGCTCGATGAGGAAAGCGACCTGACGAACCCTGAGAATCCAGTTATGGAAGTCAAGAACGGGGATATCGATTTTGAGAATGTTTGCTTCAATTATACGAAGGAGGCATCCCGCAACGTACTTGAAAATGTCAATTTGCACATCAAGTCCGGTCAGATGGTCGGAATCCTCGGCGGCACCGGTTCATCCAAGTCCAGCCTCGTGCAGCTGATTCCAAGGCTCTATGACGTAACCGAAGGCTCGGTCAAGGTCGGCGGCGTTGACGTTCGCGACTACGACATAGAGAGCCTCAGAAACAAGGTTGCCATGGTTCTGCAGAAGAACGTGCTTTTCTCGGGCACTATCAAGGAAAACCTTCGCTGGGGGAACCCTGATGCGACCGATGAGGAAATGATTTACGCTTGCAAGATAGCCTGCGCCCACGACTTCATCATGGACTTTGACGAGGGGTATGACACATATATCGAGCAGGGCGGAGCCAACGTTTCTGGCGGACAGAAGCAGAGACTTTGCATTGCCCGTGCAATTTTGAAACGGCCACAAATCTTGATATTAGACGACTCGACGAGCGCTTGCGACATGAAGACCGACGCTATGATCCGTAAGGCTTTCCACGAGGAACTTGCGGACACGACCAAGCTGGTAATCGCTCAGCGTATCGCCTCGGTTCAGGAGGCGGACGTGATTATCGTCATGGATGACGGCCACATCGACGCGGTTGGTACGCACGACGAGCTCATGAAGACGAGCGATATTTACAGAGAAGTCTACGAATCCCAGAACAAGGGAGGTGCTATAGATGAGTAACCAAAATCAAAATAGCCAAACCGCTAGGCCTATGAAAGGCCCAGGCCGCGGCCGCGGATTCGCACCCGGCGGCAACATCAAGAACCTCGACAAGAAGGCTCTGAGCCGCCTGATGACATACCTGAAGCCTTATAGAGCAAGGCTCATATTAGTTGTAATTTGCATTTTGATAAGTTCTGCTGCCAGCGTTGCATCTTCGCTCTTCCTGCAGACGCTTATCGACACATATATCCAGCCGCTTTTGCTGGCGGCTAGTCCAGAATACAGCGGGCTGCTCCACGCGATAATCGTGCTGGCTGTGATTTACCTGGCGGGCGTTCTGGCGGGACTTTTCTACAACAGGACGATGGCTGTCGTGTCTCAGGGCACGCTGAAGAACATCCGTGACGAGATGTTTAGCCACATGCAGAGTCTGCCGGTCAAGTACTTTGATACCAGAACTCACGGCGAGGTCATGAGTTACTATACCAACGATACGGACACTCTCCGCCAGATGATTTCCCAGAGTTTGCCGCAGCTTTTCTCGTCGGTTGTGACGATGGTTTGCGTGCTGCTCTCGATGCTGCATCTGAGCATTTTGCTGACTTTGATAGTCCTGGCGTTCACCGTTTTGATGCTGGTTTTCATCAAGAAAATCGCTGGCAGGAGCGGAAACTATTTCGTGGCTCAGCAAAAGAATCTCGCATCACTCAACGGCTATATCGAGGAAATGATCAATGGCCAGAAGGTTGTCAAGGTTTTCTGCCACGAGCAGGCGGCTTGCGAGGGATTCGATGAGAGAAATGAGGCTCTCAGAAAGAGCGGCGCCAGTGCAAACGGCATGGCGAACATGCTGATGCCGCTTATGGGCGCACTGGGATATGTGCTGTATATCATCATCGCTTTCGTGGGCGGTGCAATGGGCATCGCTGGCGTTGCGAACGTTTCTATCGGCGGCGAGGCGACGATCAGCTTGGGCACGATTGCGGCGTTCCTGACGCTTTCGAGGAACTTCGTCAATCCTATCGCGCAGGTTTCCCAGCAGCTGAACTCGGTTGTAATGGCGATTGCGGGTGCTGGCAGAATCTTCGAGCTGCTTGACGAGGAGCCTGAAGAGGACAAGGGTACGGTTACGCTGGTAAACGTGGCTGTGTCTGGCGATTTGCTCCGCGAGTGCGAGGAGTACACGGGCCACTGGGCTTGGAAGGATGGCGATAAGCTGATTCCGCTGGAAGGCGATATCGAGCTTACGGACGTTGACTTCGGCTATGTGGAGGGCGTTACTGTTCTCCATGACATCAGCGTCTACGCAAAACCTGGTCAGAAGGTCGCTCTCGTCGGTGCGACGGGCGCCGGCAAGACGACTATCACGAACCTGATCAACAGGTTTTACGATATCGACGACGGCAAGATCAAATACGACGGAATCAATATAAATAGAATCAAGAAGGAAGACCTCAGGCGTTCGCTCGGCATGGTTCTGCAGGATGTAAACCTGTTCACTGGAACGGTTATGGAAAACATCCGCTACGGCAACCTCCATGCGACGGACGAGGAGTGCATCGCGGCTGCCAAGCTCGCAAATGCCGACGGATTCATCCGCATGCTTCCGAATGGCTATGACACGGTGCTTTCGGGCGACGGTAGCGGACTTTCGCAGGGCCAGAGACAGCTGATTTCAATCGCTCGCTGTGCGGCTTCCAATCCGCCGGTTATGATTCTGGACGAGGCGACTTCCTCAATCGATACGCGTACCGAATCGATCGTCCAGAAGGGCATGGATAACCTGATGAAGGGCAGGACGGTATTCGTAATCGCCCACAGACTTTCGACCGTGCAGAACTCCGACGTAATCATGGTTATGGAGGACGGCCGAATCATCGAGCGGGGCAACCACGACCAGCTGATCGCCGAGAAGGGCAAGTACTACCAGCTCTACAACGGGGCGTTTGAGCTCGAATAATGAGAATTTTCTGAAAAATCCCTTTACAAACGGTGAAAAGGCGTATATAATTATATGGCTGAGCACGGAGCGGAGACTATGCGACGTGCTTAGTTATGTAATCAAAGTTAGTGCACGGAAATCATGCGATCAATTGATTAAAAGGCGTGTCGATGTGCCTATTAAACGAAAGGAATTATAATTTTTATGGAGAACAGAGAAAGATTAGGTTCGCGTCTCGGATTCATCATGCTTTCCGCTGGCTGTGCAATCGGCTGCGGTAACGTATGGAAATTCCCGTGGATGTGCGGACAGTACGGCGGCGGCAGCTTCATGTTGATTTACCTCCTCTGCCTTATTTTTATGGGACTTCCTGTAATGATCATGGAGTTCAGTATCGGTAGAGCTTCGCAGGTTTCACCGCTCAGAATGTACCCGACGCTGGCAGTTGAAAAGAACAAGAACAAATGGAAACCGATGGGCCTGGTTTGCTTTATCGGCAACATCTGCCTCATGGCATTCTATATGGTAGTTACCGGCTGGATCGTTTACTACTTCGTAAAATTCCTCACCGGCCAGAACGAAGATTTCGGGTTCGTTCAGATGATTTCAGATCCGACGGTCAATGTTTCCTACCTTGCAATCGTTGTAATCGTTGCATTCGTCATCCTCAGCTTCGACCTGCAGGGCGGACTCGAGAGATTCACCAAGTACATGATGTGTGCACTGATTCTCCTCATGCTCGTGCTCGGAATCCACAGCATCACGCTTGACGGAGCAGCAGAAGGCCTCAAGTTCTACCTCGTGCCTGACTTCTCCAAGATCACCGGAGATGTAGTTGTAGGTGCTATGAACCAGGCATTCTTCACTTTGTCGCTCGGCATGGGCAGCATGGCTATTTTCGGAAGCTATATCGAAAAGGATCACTCCCTCATGAGCGAATCAGTAAATGTAATCATCCTCGACACATTCGTAGCTGTAACGGCTGGAATCATCATGTTCCCAGCATGCTTTACTTACGGACTCGAGGTTAACGCAGGTCCGAGCCTTCTCTTTGACACGATGGCAAGCGTATTCAATCACATGAATGGCGGCCGTTGGTGGGGAACACTCTTCTTCCTGTTCATGGTATTCGCTGCACTTTCCACAGTGCTGGCTGTTTGCGAGAACATCCTTGCAATGGTAAGAGAGAAGACCGGTTGGTCAAGAAAGAAAGGCTGCCTCATTTGCGGAATCGTGCTTTTCGTAGTTGCACTTACTACGGCGCTCGGCTACAGCGTATTCACATTCCAGCCGTTCGCAGAGGGAACAGCATGGCTTGACTTCTGGGATTTCATCGTTTCCACGAACATCCTGCCGCTTGGCTCGCTCATCATGGCACTGTTCTGCTGCAACAAGTTTGGTTGGGGCTGGGATAACTTCGTTGAAGAGGCTAACGCTGGCAAAGGACTTAAGGTTCAGGGCTGGATGAAGCCGATCTTCAGATACTTCGTTCCGTGCGCGATCATTATCATTTATGCATACGGAATCATAAACTTCGCATGGAACTAGACTTGTCTTTTTCGCCCGTGGCGTTGTTGGCCGCGGCAATTCGCAATGCTCACATACGCTCAAGTATGCTCCGCTTGCGAATGCCTTGCCGCCTAGCCACGAACGAAAAATCCTGCGTCTAGTAGATAAGTAAATCGGAGAAATGTTCCGCTTTTGGAAGTTGGAATTGTTTTTGGAAAAAAGCGTTGGGCTCGCCTGGCGCTTTTTCTTGTATGCGCAAAAAAACAGCTTTATTTTTGCAAAAGGGGAAAGTTGGCGGGAAAATCAGGGTAAAGTATGGTATACTATAGGTGGATTTGAAAAAAACATTTTGTGATATGCCGGGGGATGCGCATGAAATCGCAAGGGAGGGTATTTATTTGAAGAGAATTTTGCGCAGGACGCTTGCTTGGGGGCTTGCGATTGCACTTACTACCGGGCTCATGCCTGGGGCTGGGCTTGCTGGGTTAGGAAACTTGGACTCGCTGGGTTCGTTGGGCCCTGAAACGGCGGACGCGGCTACGACTACGAGCGCGGACAGCCCGAAGGTCGAGACGAAGACTCAGAAGGAGATCGTCGAATTCCTCGAGGAGCATCCGACGGGTGACACGTATTTCGACCAAAACGGCAATATGCTCGAGAATTACAGCATAGAATACGACGAGTCTCCAGTGCTTAAGGCACCGTACAGTGCGGGCACTCTCAAAAGAGATGCGCAGGTAAAGGCGCTGAACACGATTAGATTTATTAGATATATTGCGGGGCTTTCGAGCGATGTGTATCTCTACGATCCGTATGTTGAGTTTGCCCAATCCTCGGCTCTCATCAACTACGTGAACGGCAAGGCATCCCACAATCCGAGCATGCCGAGCGGCATGGATACGACGCTTGCTGCTATGGGCGTGCAGGGCTCTAAGGATTCCAACATCGATAGGACATCGTGGAAGAACAACAGCCTCAAATCTTCGATTATATATGCATGGATGTACGATAGCGACGCGTCGAATATAAGTAGCCTTGGTCATAGACGTTGGATTCTCAATCCTTCGCTGGTTATGACGGGCTTTGGGTCCGTGACAGGTAGCAAGGGCACTTGCAACACGATGTACATCAGAAATGGCGAGAGAGATGACATCAATGCGGATGCTATCTGCTGGCCTACCAAAAACACTCCGACTTCGCTATTTGCAAGTGATTCTGCGTGGAGCGTTTCCGTTGGAGAAGAGGTCAACGCCCAGACTGCGGTTGTATCCGTTCTCAGAATGAGCGACTATAAGACATGGGTCTTCAGTTCGGTCTCGGCGAAGGGCGATTTCTATGTGAATAATCAAGGCTACGGCCAGAAGGGTTGCATAATCTTCCGCCCTGAGGGACTCGACGAAATCAAGCCTTGCGATCGTTTCTCGGTTTACGTTTCGTATAACAAGAAG
>CAVEOR010000026.1:0-12434 GCA_963617285.1 Anaerovoracaceae bacterium
TTTTGGGCGGGCGGCCAGATTCTATGCTAAGTTGGCGAGTTGTGTGATTTCCAGCGAAATTGACAACGCACGGCAGATATGACAGGTGCGCGGCAGATATGACAACGCACAGCAGATATGACAAGCGCGCGGCAGGAGCGCGGGGA
Source organism: Anaerovoracaceae bacterium (assembly GCA_963617285.1). Lineage (GTDB taxonomy): Bacteria > Bacillota > Clostridia > Peptostreptococcales > Anaerovoracaceae > CAG-238. Next base: position 147 of record CAVEOR010000026.1, read on the forward strand.
ACGGCTATCATTCGCGGAGGACTTGATTTTGTGGGCGAGGGATGGTAGAATATATGCACGAGTGTCCAGATGGGCGATTGTTCATGAGGGCGGCGCAAATGTGTAGGCAATCGCGCGTGGGGGCGATTGCCAGCAGGCGCAAAGATTCGATTTAGGAGTGAAGATGTTCAAGGATGGACTTGGGGAGAGCAGCAGGTTTGCGAGCTGCCACCCTGTTGTAAATATAATATTCTACGCCTTCGCGATTGGCATTACTATGTTCTCGCTCGACCCGGTGTTCCTGGGCGTGACGACGATTTTTGCGTGGGCGTATTCTATTTTGCTGAAAGGGCGAAAGACCCTCAAGGCGAATTTTTTCTTTACGATTCCGATACTTTTGATAATGACGGTTGTGAACGGGCTGTTTACGCATAATGGGGCGACGGTTTTGTTTTTCCTCAACGATAGCAGGATCACGCTCGAGGCAATCGTGTACGGCGCGGCGGCGGCGCTGCTTCTGTCGGCTGTGATTATTTGGTTCGTGAGCTTCAATGTCGTGATGAGCTCGGACAAACTCATATATCTTTTCGGAAAGGCCGCTCCGGTGCTGGGGCTGACGCTTTCCATGATCTTCAGATTTATTCCACTATTAAAAAATAGATTTCGAGAGATAAAGGACGGGCAGGAGTGCATGGGGCGCCATGTCGAGAAAGGCCTGTTTGCGAAGACGCGGCAGCTGTGCAAAGAAGTGTCGATTCTAATTTCGTGGTCGCTGGAGGCTTCGATTGAGACTTCGGATTCCATGGAGGCGCGCGGCTACGGGCTGCGCGGGCGGACGAGCTTCCACCTGTTTAAGATGTCACCGACGGATTACATGATGCTTGCGATAATCTCTGTGAGCGGGCTGATTGCAACGGTCGGCTGCATGCTCGGCAAGACGAGCATTTACTTCTATCCTGTGATTAAGTTCGCAGAATGGGATGTGCTCAGGGTGGTGACGCTCATCAGCTTCGCGGTGCTCATGGCATCGCCGATTTTACTCGATATTGCGGGAGAAAAGAAATGGCAACAATTGAAGTTAGAAATTTAAGTTTTACATATCCGACGGGGGATGCGAAGGCGCTGGACGACGTTTCGTTTGCGGTTGAGCCTTCGGAGTTTGTCGTTGTGTGCGGCAAGTCGGGCTGCGGCAAGAGCACGCTGCTTCGCCAGCTGAAGAAAAATCTCATTCCCTACGGAGAAAAATCAGGCGCGGCATATTATAATGGCGCGGACATTGCTGAGCTCGACGATCGAATGAATGCGTCGGAAATCGGTTTCGTTCAGCAGAATCCGGACAACCAGATTGTGACGGATAAGGTCTGGCACGAGCTGGCTTTCGGCCTCGAGAGTCTGGGGCTCGACAACCAGTCGATTAAGAGGAGAGTTGCTGAGATGGCGAGCTTCTTCGATATTCAGACTTGGTTTCGGAAGAATGTCAGCGAGCTTTCGGGCGGGCAGAAGCAGCTTCTGAACCTCGCTTCGATTATGGTAATGCAGCCGAAGGTTCTCATCTTAGATGAGCCGACCTCGCAGCTCGACCCGATTGCGGCGAGCGAATTCCTCAAGGTTATCTACAGGATTAACCGCGAGCTCGGCACGACGGTCATCATCTCCGAGCACAGGCTCGAGGAGCTGTTTACTATGGCTGACCGCGTCATGGTTATGGATGGCGGGAAGATTTTGACGATGGATACGCCTTGGAATGTCGGCGACTTCCTCGCGGGCAAGAGCGAGGCGGATAGGCACCCGATGTTCTACGGACTTCCTGCGGTTATGAAGATATATTATAAATGTAAGACAAGCGGCGTGCCAGGACTTATGAAGAATGGCAGGGAGGTTGCACCGCTTACGATTAGGGACGGCAGGCTGTGGCTGGAGCAGATCCTGGACGACCTGCCTGCCGCCCGTCTGTCGGAAGCTGAGCGCAGGTCGGGCGGGCCAGCGTGCCAGCAACTGGCAGTTGGCGATGCTGGCACCGCCGATTCGCTCACAGCATCCGAGCGCGCGAATCGGCGCGCAGCCGCACGCGGCAAGCTCGGCAATGCGGCTGCCGCTGGCCCGCAGGACCTCATCATCGAAGCCAAGAACCTCTGGTTCCGCTACGACAAAAACCTCCCCGACGTTCTTCGCGGCATGAACTTCGAAGTTCGGAGAGCGGAGCTATTCTGCCTCCTGGGCGGAAACGGCGTGGGCAAGAGCACGACCCTGAAAGCAGTCAGCGGCCGCCTCACCCCGCAATCAGGCACCATCACTGTGGACGGAATCAAGGTCAAAAAGAGCAACCTGAAAGAGCTGTTCGGCGGCCGCCTGGCGATGGTTCCGCAGAACCCACAAGCGCTTTTCACTGAGATCTCAGTTGAAGAGGAACTGCTCGAAGCGGTGTACTACATCGACATGCCAGATGAAGTGAAGGCACAGAAGATCGAGGACATGCTCAAGCTTATGGAAATCGAACATCTGCGCAAGGCTCATCCTTATGACCTGTCTGGCGGCGAGCAGCAGAGGCTCGCACTCGGCAAAATCCTGCTGCTGGAGCCGAAGATTTTGCTGCTCGATGAGCCAACCAAGGGCCTCGACCCGTTCTTCAAGATTACGCTCGCGGGCATATTCAAGAAGCTGACCGAATCGGGTGTGACGATATTCATGGTATCGCACGATGTCGAGTTCTGCGCAGAATATGCGGATAGATGTGCGATGGCATTCGACGGAGACATCGTATCGACCGGCAATCCGACGGATTTCTTCGCGGGAAATAGTTTCTACACGACGGCGGCGAACCGAATCGCAAGACATTGGTTCCCTGAGGCGGTAACTTGGGAGGAGGTGGCCGAATGGGTAGAATGGGCTACGACGACGCGCAATTAGCCGCCCACAAACGGCGGACGCAGGTGTCGGCCATCATGATATTCGTGCTGATTCCGCTCACGCTCTGGGCCAGCGTGAGGTTCCTCGGCAACGCGAAATACATGGTCACGAGCCTTCTGGTCATCGTGTACACCATGCTGCCGTTCTTCATGATATACGAGAAGAGAAGACCGAAGGCGAGAGAAATCGTCCTGCTCGCTGTGATGACGGCGATTACGGTCTTCGCACATATAGTTTTTCACCTGGCAGCGGTGCCGATTGGAACGGCGCTCGTAATCGTGGCAGGGATTTCAATGGGACCAGAGGCTGGCTTCCTCGTAGGAGCGCTCGCGAGATTCGTGTGCAACTTCTATCAGGGGCAGGGGCCGTACACGCCTTGGCAGATGTTCTGCTGGGGACTACTCGGCTTCCTCGCAGGCCTCGCCTTCAACAAAGTCACAGCCGAGCGGCTCACAATCGACAAAGACAAAAAGCGCGAGAAAATCAGCGCAGACGGCACATTCTCGGCCCTCGCAGCGCCACTTCTGTGCCTTGCGGGCTTTCTGGTGGCAGCCTACATATCATATTTGCTCGTGCCAGCTGCCGACGGAACGTTCTTCGGCTGGAGAGTGTATGCGTTCGGGGCGGCAGGTCTGCTCGCAGGTGTGATTCTGCAGAGAAGGAGGCTGCCTGTGAACAGCGTGACGATTACGATTTTCACATTTGTGACGACGGTGATCCTGTACGGCGGCATCATGAACATGGCGACGATGTTCTACACGGTCGGCTACGACATGAGCTGGAACTCGCTGCGGCTGCTATATATTTCAGGTCTTCCATATGACCTGACGCACGCAGCGCTCGCATCGGTGTGCATGTTCTTCATAGGTCACCCGATGATCAAGAAAATCGAGCGCATCAAGATCAAATACGGAATCTACAGATAACGGAACCTACATGTAATAGTTGTGTATAGCGAAAGGAGAATTAAAAATGGCTGATTGCTTCAAAATGGAAACTGAGAATTTTAAGTTTTTCCAGCATAGGGAGTGCGAGTTTTTCCCGTGCCATGCGACGAGCGACGAGGAGAACTTCAACTGTCTGTTCTGCTATTGCCCGCTGTATGCGCTCGGCGAGAACTGCGGCGGCAACTTCAGTATGGAGTACGGCTTCAAGGATTGCTCGAACTGCCTCGTGCCGCACAAGCGCAGCAACTACGACTACATCTGCAGCCGCTTCCAAGACATAGTCGAGCTCACCAAGCAAAACTCCGAGAAGTAGCGAGAGTGTGTATAATCCGAAATTGCGGGTATTATATAAGGTACGCAAACAGAAGGAGAAAAGAAAATGGAAATCGAACTCAAGTATTTCTTCGAGGACGAGGCCGCAAAGGTCGCGATCTTCGAGGATGAGGACATAAATAAGTTCATAGACGAAGGCTCGGAGCAGGAGATTCCGATGAGAGCCATCTACTTGGACACGGCGGACGGCAAACTCAAGCAGCTCGGCATGGCCTTCCGCGCGAGATTCGAAGGCAGCAAGTGCGTCGCGACGCTCAAGTGGAACGGCAGCGCCGAGGAAGGCCTGCATGTCCGCAACGAGCTCAACGTCTCGGTGGAAAGCGATTTTGCTGAAAACCCTACAATCGACGTTTTCAAGGGCAGCGAAGTCTACGAGGAAATCGAGAGCGCAATCGGCACGGAGAAACTCATCCCTGTCATGGAGATGGACTTCACGCGCAGGGAAGTTCGCGTGGACACAGGCGAGTCCATCAGCGTCCTGTCCGTGGACGAAGGCGAGATCAAGACTGCGAAGGGTAACGCGCCGATTCTCGAACTGGAAATCGAGCTTTACACGGGTGACCAGGAGGATATGGTGGCGCTCGGTCGCAAATTAGAGGAAAAATACCATCTAAAGCAAGGAAATAAGAGCAAATACCAACGCGGATTGGAAATTTTGGGCTTGATATAGAGCCCATTTTCCTTTTTTCTCGCATAAATTTCGATACAACATGCGAATTGCGGGTCAAAAATGCGAAATTTGATGGAATTTTTCGCAAAAAACTCGATAATTCCTTTACTTTGAAAGGAAGAAGAGTTATAATAATAAGGATTATCATAGGTTTTAATACTTTTAGGAGGATATATTTTAATGAAAGCAACATTTATTTCGAGAGATAAGAACGCAGTTAAGTTTACGATGGAATTCTCAGCTGAGGAATTCGAGCAGGCGCAGATCAAGGTTTACCAGGATGCGAAGAACCAGTTCGAGATCCCAGGCTTCCGTAAGGGCAAAGCTCCACGCAGCATAATCGAAAAGCACTACGGCGAGGGCGTTTTCTTCGAGGACGCAATCGACGCACTGTTCAGACAGTCCTACGGCACAGCACTCGATGACCTCGACCTCGAAGTTATCGACACACCGGCAGCAGAATTCAGCAAAATCGCTAAGGGCGAGGGCTTCACAGTTACAATCACTGTTGACTGCTTCCCAATCGTAGAAGTTAAGGATTACAAGGGCGTTGAGATCGAGAAGATTGAGCAGAAGGTTAGCGACGAAGACGTTGAGAACGAGCTCAAGGCAGTTCAGAAGAGAAACGCTCGTCAGGTTCTCGTTGAGAGACCGGCACAGGAAGGCGACACGCTTCTGTTCGACTATTCAGGATTCGTTGGCGACGAGCAGTTCGAAGGTGGCACAGCTGAGAGACAGCAGCTTCAGCTCGGCTCCGGCATGTTCATCCCTGGCTTCGAGGATCAGCTTATCGGCGTAACTCCAGGCGAGAAGAAGGACGTAGTTGTTACATTCCCAGAAGAATACCACGCAGAAGACCTTGCAGGCAAGGAAGCAGTTTTCCACTGCCTCGTACACGAAATCAAGGAAGAGCAGCTTCCTGAACTCGATGACGAGTTTGCAAAGGACGTAAGCGAATACGATACATTGGATGAGCTGAACAAGGCTAACAGAGAGAGACTCGAGAAGTACGCTAAGCTCTCCGCTGAGAACCAGATGAAGGACGCAGCGGTTGGCAAGGTTATCGATGCTAACGAAGTTGAAATCCCTGCTGCCATGATCGAGGACGAAATCGACCGCATGATCGGCGAGCTCAACCAGCAGCTTAGATATCAGGGCATCACTGTTGACCAGTACCTGCAGTTCACAGGCAAGACAACTGGCGAGTTCAGAGACGAGATCAAGCCGGAAGCTGAGAAGGCAGTTAAGACGAGAATCATCCTCATGGGCGTAGTAGATGCTGAGAAGATCGACGTTTCCGCAGAGGAGATGGACGAAGAGCTGAAGAACATGGCTGCTCAGTACCAGACAACTGTTGACCAAATCAAGGAAATGATCGGCGTTGAGAACCTTACTTACCTGAAGAAGGATCTGCAGATCAAGAAAGCAATCGACTTCATCTACGACAACGCGAAGATCAAGTAGTAATTACCTGTCTGACGGCAGGCGGGGCGGGCAATGATTAATTGCCAGCTTGCAGATGAATAATAATTAAGAAAAGTGCGTGCCCGCGGAGCAAAATCTGCGGGCTATGTGTAATTTTATTAGAAAGCCTGTCTATCGGCAGGCAGGAGGGGAGACAAAAGATGGCTTTGGTACCTTATGTAATTGAACAGACGAGCAGAGGAGAGAGGTCCTACGACATTTACTCCAGACTGCTGAAGGATAGAATTATTTTCCTCGGGGAGCAGATAGACGAGCATGTGGCAAGCCTTGTGGTTGCACAGCTTTTGTTCCTGGAGGCGGAGGATCCCGAGAAGGATATCTGCATCTATATCAACAGCCCGGGCGGCTCGGTTACGGCTGGCATGGCGATTTACGACACGATGCAGTACATCAAGCCGGACGTTTCGACGATTTGCGTGGGAATGGCGGCGAGCATGGGCGCGTTCCTGCTTTCTTCGGGCACGAAGGGCAAGCGCTACGCATTGCCGAACGCTGAGATCATGATTCACCAGCCACTCGGCGGAGTGAACGGCCAGGCCGAGGACATCAAGATTCACGCTGAGTGGATCCTCAAGACTCGCGAGAAGCTGAACAGAATCCTCGCGCAGAACACGGGCAAGCCGATCGAGACGCTTGAACGCGACACGGATAGAGATAATTTCATGGGGGCAGAAGAGGCTTGCGAATACGGCCTCATCGACAAGGTAATTACGTCGAGATAAGGGGGAACTATGAATAATTACGAAGACAAAGAGCAATTTCGCTGCTCGTTTTGCGGGAAACCGCAGAGCCAAGTAAAGCGGCTGGTTGCAGGACCAGGCGTCTATATATGCGACGAATGCATCAAGATATGCGCAGATGTCATCAAGCAAAAGCCGGAGGCTAATGTCGGAGCGCCAGAGACAGGCAGCTACAAGCTCCCGAAGCCGAAGGAGATTACCAGCATCCTTTCCGATTACGTAATCGAGCAGGATGAGGCGAAGAAGGCACTTGCGGTCGCAGTTTACAACCATTATAAGAGAATTACGAGTGCGACGACGGATGATGACGATGTCGAAATCCAGAAGAGTAATATCGTTATGATAGGACCGACAGGTTCGGGCAAGACTTTGCTGGCGCAGACGCTGGCGAAGATCCTCGACGTGCCGTTTGCAATCGCGGACGCTACGGCGCTCACGGAGGCTGGCTATGTCGGCGAGGACGTTGAGAACATTCTTCTCAAGCTCCTCCAGGCGGCTGACTGGGATATCGAAAAAGCCCAGAGAGGAATCATCTACGTCGACGAAATCGACAAAATTTCCAGACGTTCAGAGAACCCGTCCATCACGAGAGATGTAAGCGGCGAGGGCGTACAGCAGGCTTTGCTGAAGATTCTCGAGGGCACGGTTGCGAACGTTCCACCGCAGGGCGGACGCAAGCACCCGCATCAGGAATTCATCCAGTTCGATACGACGAACGTTCTGTTCATCTGCGGCGGAGCTTTCGATGGGCTCGGCAAGATTATCCAGCGCAGAATGGGCGAGAAGGTGATCGGCTTCAACTCAGAGATAAATTTGGACAAGCCAGACGAGGCGAAGATTCTCTCGCAGGTTAGACCTGAGGATCTCTTGAAGTTCGGCCTCATTCCGGAGTTTATCGGAAGATTGCCTGTAATCGTAACGCTCGACGAACTCTCGGAGGAAGCGCTCGTTAGAATCATTACGGAGCCGAAGAACGCGCTTCTGAAGCAGTACAGGAAGCTGTTCAAGTTCGACGGCGTTGACCTCGAGATCAAGGAAGACGCGATCCGCGCGATTGCACAGAAGGCGCTCGAGCGCAAGACTGGAGCCAGAGGCCTCAGAAGCATTCTTGAGAGCGTGATGACGAACATCATGTACGAGATTCCATCGCGCGAAGACATCAAGAAATGCGTCATCACGAAGGACACGATTACGGAAGGCACGGAGCCGCTGCTCATCACAGCCGACGCGAATGGCGCAGGCAGAGTGAGCCTCGCGGACGGCTCAGGCGCTGCGGTAGAGACCACAGCTTCTTAATAAAAATTTAGAAAATCATGGGCGGCTGCGGTCGCCTGTTTTCTATGGAGGACAGTTATGACCCAGAAAATAACAATGCCATGCGTCCCACTCAGGGGACTGTCGGTGTTCCCACGGACGATTCTGCACTTCGACATAGGCAGAGAGAAATCCGTCAAGGCACTGGAAACAGCCATGGCAACAGACAAAATGCTATTTTTGACCTCGCAAAAGGACGACAACGTGCTCCTGCCGACCCCAGACGATTTCTACGAAATCGGAACGGTCGTAAGGGTTAAGCAGATGCTGAAAGTCCACGGCGACGCGGTTCGCGTGCTCGCCGAGGGCAAGTACCGCGCGAAGTTAGAAAATGTAATAATGGACGATCCTTATCTCCTTTGCGAGGTATCGGAACTCGAGACAATCCCAGCGGATCCAGCCGAGCCAGAGGTTCAGGCGATGATGCGCCTGGTTCTGGATGCGTTCGAAGATTATGCTTCGCTTTTGCCGAACATGAAGGACGACGTTTACGATTTGATTTGCTCGATCAATGAGCCGGATATACTGTGCGACACGCTCGCAATGCAGCTGAACATCAAGCTTTCCCTCAAGCAGGAAATCTTGGAAGAAGCCGACGAGAAGAAGCGCCTCGCAGCGCTGAATCGCATCTTGCTCGAAGAGACTCAGATCATGCGCCTCGAGAAGGACATCAGCGAGAAGGTCCAGGAGAGCGTCAAGCAAAATCAGAAGGAATACATCCTGCGCGAGCAGATGAAGGTCATCCAGGACGAGCTCGGCTACGGCGAAGAAGCCGCAAGCGAAGCCGCAAGGTGGCTCGAGGAATTAGAGAAGCTCGAGCTCCCGGAGAAGATCACAGACAAAGTCAAAAAAGAAATAAATAAATTCACAAAGATGGTTCCGAATTCTGCGGACAGCGGCGTAATCCGCAACTACGTGGAGACGATACTCGCGCTCCCATGGAAAAAATCGCAGAAGACGAACTCCGACCTGAAGAAGGCCGAGAAGATTCTCAACGAGGATCACTACGGGCTGGAGAAGGTCAAGGAGAGAATCCTCGAGTATCTGGCGGTAATTCACCTGAACAAGGCGATTAAAGGCCCGATCATCTGTCTCGTGGGCCCTCCGGGAGTCGGCAAGACATCCATCGCTCGCTCCATTGCGAGAGCGACAGGCAGGGATTTCGTGAGAATGTCGCTGGGCGGCGTCCGCGATGAGGCGGAAATCAGAGGCCACAGAAGGACATATGTCGGTGCAATCCCAGGCCGAATCATCAACTCGATCAAGGACGCCGGCTCGAACAACCCGGTTTTCCTCTTCGACGAAGTTGACAAGATCGGCGCGGACTTCAAGGGCGACCCAGCTTCCGCACTGCTCGAGGTTCTCGACCCAGAGCAGAACAAGGAATTCACGGATCACTTCCTGGAGATTCCGTTCGACCTTTCGAAGGTAATGTTCATCACGACGGCGAACACGGTGGAGACGATTCCGCGTCCGCTGCTCGACAGAATGGAAGTAATCGAAGTTTCCGGTTACACCGAGGAAGAAAAGGTCAAGATTGCACAGAGATACCTCATCCCGAAACAGCTGAAGGCGCACGGGCTCAAACCGAAGAACTTCTCAATCAGCGAGAAGACGCTCCGCGACCTCATCAATTATTACACTAGAGAATCCGGCGTTAGAAACCTGGAGAGAGAAATCGGCAGCCTTTGTCGTAAGGTCGCTCGCAAGATCGTCAGCAAGAAGGGCACATCGTTCAAGATTACGCCTACTGGTCTGGAGAAATACCTCGGCAAGAAACGCTACCATTATGATATAGTTGAAGGCGAAGGCGAAGTCGGCGTAACGACCGGCATGGCTTGGACGCAGGTTGGCGGCGACACGCTCTTTATTGAGACGGCACTCGTGCCTGGCAAGGGCAAGATTCAGCTCACAGGTCAGCTCGGCGACGTAATGCAAGAGTCCGCGCAGGCCGCAATCACCTTCATCCGCTCGATAGCAAGCAAGTACGGCATAGAGGATTTCCACGAGAAATACGACCTGCACGTGCACGTTCCAGAGGGCGCAGTTCCGAAGGACGGCCCGTCGGCTGGCGTAACGATGTTCACATCCGTAATGTCGGCGCTCACAGGCACTCCAGTGCGCAAAGACGTTGCAATGACTGGCGAAATCACGCTTCGCGGCAAGATCCTCCCAGTTGGCGGAATCAAGGAAAAAGTTCTCGCCGCACACAGAGCGGGAATCAAGACGATTCTCTTGCCAGCCGAGAACGAGGCGGATATCGAGGACATCCCACAGAGCGTTCGCAGAGAGCTTAATTTCGTGCTTCTAAAAAATGCTGAAGAAGCTTTGAAATATGCTATGGAAAAATGATAGGAAATGTAGTATGATTATAAGGAAAGCAGAATTAGAAACCGTCGCGGTGAAGAAAAGCGGCTATCCAGAGGATAATCTGGCGGAAATCGCTTTTGCTGGAAGGTCGAATGTGGGGAAATCCTCGCTCCTTAACCTCCTGACGAACCGCAAGAGCCTCGCGAGGGTTTCCGGCTCGCCTGGTAAGACTCGGACGATAAATTTTTATCGGATAAACGACGATTCGGGCAGAGAGTTCAGGATAGTTGACCTGCCGGGCTACGGCTACGCGAAGGTCAGCAAATCGGTGACCGAGAACTGGGGCGACATGATGGAGGAATATTTCCAGAACCGCCAGGGGCTGCGCAAGGTCGTGCAGCTGGTGGACGTGCGCCACGCGCCGTCGGCTCAGGACATCCAGATGTACGATTACCTCAGGCATTACGGCCTCGACGGGCTCATCGTAGCCACGAAGGCGGACAAGGTCTCCGCTAACGAGCTCGCCAAGTGCCTCAAGGTGATCAAGACGACGCTGAAGCTCGGCCCAGATGATACAGTTATTCCTGTGAGCGCCCTTAAGCGCAAGGGCGATGGCAATCTCCTCGCCGAGATTGAGAAATTGTTGGAGGAATAGATGCAATTTTTCAGTTGGACATTTATCAGAGGCAGGCTCAAGGCGATTGTGAGCATGATGAAGGACAAGACCGTGCCGATTCGCAAGAAGGCACTCGTAGTATTCGGCCTTGTGTACCTCGTGCTTCCTGTGGATTTGATTCCGCCTGTGCTGTTCCCGTTCGGTTTTCTGGACGACCTGGTGCTTTGGATATGGATTATCTGGCACCTGAAGGACACGCTGGATGAGTACTGGATCGGGGAGAAAACCGTTGATTATTCCAAGAATTTCAAAGGGAAAAATATTATCGAGGGCGTTGATTTTACTGTAGATCACGACGGAAAGGATATAGACGATGGAAAATAACCAAATCGGCAAGATTTTATTTACTGGGGAGCAGATTTCCCAGAGAGCTCGCGAAATCGGTGAGCAGATTAACCAGGATTATGCGGGTGAGCAGGTTTATCTCGTTGGAACGCTCAAGGGCGCTGTTATGTGGATGGGCGAGCTCATGAAGAACATCACGCTCGACACGGAGATTGACTTCGTGGTTGCTTCGAGCTACGGCTCGGGCATGAGCACGTCGGGCGTTGTCAAGATCAAAAAGGACCTCGACGGCGACATCTACGGCAAGAACGTCATCATTATCGAGGATATCGTGGACACTGGCACGACTCTGAAGCACCTGAAGGCGCACCTCGCCGACAGGAACCCGAAGAGCATCAAGGTCTGCACGTTGCTCGACAAGCCTGAGAGAAGGCTCGTGGACCTCGAGGCGGAATACGTGGGATTCCCGATTGAGAACCTTTTCGTAATCGGCTACGGACTGGACTACGACCAGAAGTACAGAAACCTTCCTTATATCAGCTATTTGGAGGGCTAATAGAATGATTGAAACCCTTGCGACTCTCGAAATGTGGGGGTTGTCCCGGGATGTGCGGACTATAAGGGTTTTGATAGATTTAAGGT
>CAVEOR010000027.1:0-12363 GCA_963617285.1 Anaerovoracaceae bacterium
TCTATATTATCACTTTCGGTGATAATAGTCAAGTACTTTTTCTCAATCTTTTTGAAAAATTTTGCGCGTTCCGCACATAAAAGCAAAAAAGACCGAAACGGTCTTTTTTACTGAATTATTTCATACATTTTCGTTGCGGCTTCTTTCTTACAAGACTCGCTAATCTCCAAAATCCTCGCCGACACCGAGCTGTTACCGAACTCTATGTGGATGACATCACCCACGTTGACCTCAGTCCCCGCCTTCGCGACCTTCCCGTTTATCGAAACACGCCCCTGATCACAAGCTTCTTTCGCAACGGTCCGCCGCCGTATCAATCTCGAGTTTTTCAAAAATTTGTCGATTCTCATAAGTGCCTTTCCCTAACCCTCGAATTGAGCTATTAGGTTTGAAATGTTTTATAATAAAGGCGATTGCTCGCCTAAATTATCTTATTTCGTTTGCGCCGATGAAAATACCGGCAATTTCATTCTATAGATTTGTACTATTTCTATAGACTACTTGTTAACTGCATCCTTGAGAGCCTTGCCAGCCTTGAATACAGGAGCCTTGGAAGCTTCGATCTCGATGATTTCTTCTGGCTTTCTAGGGTTTCTGCCCTGTCTAGCTTTTCTCTCTCTAGTCTCGAATGTACCGAAACCGATGAGCTGAACCTTATCACCCTTAACGAGAGCTTCTTCGATGCTAGCAACTGTAGCGTTGATAGCAGCCTCTGCTTCCTTCTTCTTCAAACCTGTCTTCTCTGCAACTGCAGCGATTAAATCAGCCTTATTCATTATTAGTCCTCCTTTTAATTCTTAATGAAAATTTATAATTTCATGCTTCTCTATTACCTTGATATTTTCCCATTTTTCAAGCGTTTTGTCAATACCATTTGGGCAATTTTTATGTTTTTTTCTATTTGATAAATTTGCCAGCAATTTTCACGAGCTTATCGCCCTTCGGAAGTCTGGCGAGTTCTTCCTTCGTTATAGCCTTCAGCACGAAGATGAGCACGACATACGAAGCCGCCCCCACGCAGATAGCCAGCAGCGTAGACACGGCGTTATTCGCAGTCAGCAAATACAAAAGCTTGTAGCTAACCACAGCCGCCACGCCCATCAAAACAGATGCCGCCGCAGGTTTCACATACGTGAGCATGTAATCAAACTTCATATTTATATGCTTTTTCAGATAGCGCGCGTTCAGAGCCGTCGCGATGATATACGCCACGATTGTCCCGATAGGTCCACCGTTTACATTAATAAAACGGATGCCCACCAAAACATATGTCACCACGAGTTTTGCGAGTGCACCGATAGCCAGATTCTTCACAGGCACCGTCTGCCTGTCCACGCCCTGCAGATCCGCGGTAAATGTCTGAAGCGCCGACATGAACACGATACCAACGCACATGAGTCTGAGCGTAGGCACAGTCGCACTAGCCTCCTCAAGCTGCATCGGGTACAGCAAATGCAAAATCGGCTCAGCGAGAGCAAACATTCCCACAGCACACGGGAAGCTTATAATCATGGATGCACGCATTCCGAGGCTGATTGTCTCCCTCGTTTCCTTCAAATCGCCAACGCTGTAAGCCGCAACGATAGCAGGGACAAGGCTCATTACCACAGCCTGAGTGAACGCCTGCGGAAGTCCAACGAGCGAATTGCAATATCCGCCGAGTCTTCCCCATAGCTGCTTGGACTCAACTAGAGACCAACCGCTCGCCTGCAGCCTTCTCATAACTACAGCGCTGTCAATCGTCTCCATAAGCGGCAAAATGCAAGCGCCAATGGTGATAGGAATCGCGATAGCCAGAAGCCTTCTCACGATTCGAGCTGTACTCTCTGACTTGGCGTATTGGCTATTTCTCTTGATTTTCGCCCTGATTGCGGGCAAATTCAATAGGTAAATCGCAACAACGACGAGAAGTCCCGCAGCCGCGCCCGCCGTGCATCCGAATGTAGCACCAGCGTTAACCGCCTCAAGTCCCGTCGGGATGAGGTAATATGCGAGTGCAAGTCCTACGATAACTCGGAAGAGCTGCTCGAAGAACTGCGAAATCGCCGTCGGATTCATGTTCTGCCGCCCTTGGAAGTATCCGCGGTACGTCGCCATGACAGGCACGAGGAAAAGCGAAGGCGCGATTGCCTCCAGCGAATAGCTCGTCCCTGGATTTTTCAAAATCGTATCCTCAATGAATCCCGAACCGAGGTGCACGATCATGAACGACACGAACCCAAAGGCCGCCATGAGCCAAAGCGACGTGTGGAACACCTTGTGTGCCCCTTCGTAGTTGTTGACGACAACCCTCTCGGAGACCATCTTCGATATTGCGACAGGAATGCCCGCCGTGGATATCGTCAGGAAAAATACATATATTGGATATACGGAGCTGTAGTACGACATGCCCTCTGCGCCGATCCAGTTCGTGAGCGGCAATCGGAAGAACATTCCCATTACCTTGACCAGAATTCCCGCAACGCCAAGAACCGCAGCCCCCTTTAGAAATTTGTTCGAAGCCATAACTAATTATAAGCCTTTCTAATTTATGCTCCCTGCCGAAGGCAGGCTAACTGCTAATGCTCACTGCCGAAGGCAGGCCAACTACAGCGAAGCCAATATCTTCTTCGTATGCGCCGCCGCCTCAGCCTTGACGCGCTCGATATCCATAGTCAAATACTCGCCGTTCTCGTACAGCACCTTGCCGTCCGCCATAGTCAGCACAACATCCGTGCCGGAAGCCGAGTAAACTAAATTGTTCTTCATATCGTGAACCGGGCACATGTTCGGAGCGCTGATGTCAACTGCGATCAAGTCCGCACGGAAGCCTTCCTTCAGAAGACCGCAATCGTCTCTTCCCTGTCCGAGCGCACCGCCCCTCGTAGCCGCAAACAAAGTCTCCGTCGGCGTCACAGCCTGCGGGTCGCGGTACATCATCTTCGAAGCCATCGCGAACACCTTCATCTCCTCGAAGAAGTTGAGGCTGTTGTTGCTGGCAACACTGTCCGTACCGATTGCCACGTTGATGCCGCGGCGAAGAAGCTCAGGCACATTGCAAACGCCGCTCGCAAGCTTCATGTTGCTCACAGGATTGGATGCGACCGTCACTTTCTTTTCCTTTAATATATCGAAATCCTCGCCCTCAATCCAGACACAGTGTGCAGCCGTCGCAGGCAAATCGAGTGCCCCGAGGCTCGCGAAATACTGAATCGGAGTCATGGAATGTCTTTCCTTGCATTCTCTATGTTCGAGCTCCGTCTCCGAAGCGTGGATGTGCATTCTCGCGCCGACTTCCTTGCCGTATTCCGCGACCGCCTTGACCGTAGCAGGATCCGACGTGTACTCCGCATGGATGCTCACGTCCATCTTGATTCTTTCGTCCGAAGAGTTGTGATAAGCCTCGAACGTCCTCTTCATCTCCTGCATCGAAGGCATCGCCCACACATCGTCATCCCCGAAGTGCACGATAGCCCTGGAGATATTGCCCTTCATGCCAGCCTCGGCAGTTGCGCCCACCATCTCATCGATAAAATAATACATATCGCTGGTGGAAACGATTCCGAACCTCATCGATTCCGCCATGGTCAGCATAGTCGCCCAGTAAACGGATTCCTTCGTCAGCTTATCCTCAAAAGGAAAAATCTTCTTGTTCAGCCAGTCCTGCAGCGCCATGTTCTCGCCATAGCCACGCATGAGCGCCATCGGAGAATGCCCGTGCGAATTGTAGAACGCACTCATCAGTAGCTTGCCGCTGCCGTCATACACTCTGCCGTAATCCTTCTTCGGCTCCTGCGCACCGACGTAATCAATGCGGCTGCCAGAAACACCGACGTACATATTTTCTTTTACATCAAAATTCTCGTCGAGTATAGTAATATTCTTGAAAAGCATAATTTCTCCTTTCAATCTTCAATCGCTTAAGTATACCACAATCTATATGATATTTCCAAGGTTATATGATGAAAATGTTCTGCATCTCTGAGATTTTGCTAATTCGAGCGTCCAGAAGCTGAGCCTGTAGCCTGCTTCTTCCCGTCGTTTAGGATATTCAGCAGTTCTATGCTATCCGCCAGCATGTGGTTCCTATCCGTCGAGAGTCTGATAAAAGGCTGGGTTCCGCCATGAACAAAGACTTTCTGACCGAACTTTTCCGTCAGGTTAAAGAGTGCATACCCGCTGAGAGGATTTTTCTCAGCAAAATCAAATACCAGCTTAACCGAGGCGTTGTTCTTGACCGTAAGCTTCTGCGCAGGCGTTTTCTCCTTTGCCTCTTCGTGAATTCGCACGATAGAAAGCTCGCTCGCAAGGTATCTCGCGTGAGAAACCTTGACCAAATTGATGGTCGCCTGCGGAACATCGCCGAACCTATCCATCATCTCGTCTATGATTTCGTCCTCATCATCCTCAGTCCTTACCGACGCAATCTTCTTGTACATCGCCAGCTTCAGCGACTCGTTCTCGATATATTGCTTAGGGATGTAAGCCGAAACAGGGAATTCTATGCTCGCCTCTTCCTTCTCGTCGTTGATGATTTCGCCCTGAAGCGCGCGAACCGCGTTGTCTATCATCTTACAATAAAGCTCATATCCCACGCTCATCATGTGCCCGCTCTGTGCCGTTCCGAGCAGGTTGCCCGCACCGCGAATCTCAAGGTCACGCATAGCAACCTTGAAGCCCGCGCCGAACTCCGTAAACTCCCTGATTGCACGGAGCCTTTTCTCGGAAACCTCGGTCAGCACCTTGTCCTTCTGGTACATGAGGTATGCATAGGCAATTCTATTTGAGCGCCCGACGCGGCCCCTCAGCTGATAGAGCTGCGAAAGTCCGTATCTATCGGAATCCATGATAATCATAGTATTTGCGTTCGGAATGTCGATTCCCGACTCTATTATAGATGTAGAAACCAGCACATTGCTCTCGCCGTTGATGAATCCGACCATCACATTTTCCAGCGTATGCTCGTTCATCTGCCCGTGGCCGACCGCAACCTCTGCCTCTGGCACGAGCTCAGAAATTCTCTCCGCAATCCTCTGTATGCCCTTTATTCTATTGTAAACGACGTAAACCTGGCCGCCACGGCCGAGCTCGCGTTCGATTATATCCTTGATCAGCATATCGTCCTGCTCGAGCACGTATGTCTGTACAGGATACCTTTCCTCTGGCGGCTCCTCTATGATGCTCATGTCCTTGATCCCGGTCATGGACATGTTCAGCGTCCTTGGAATCGGCGTTGCCGAGAGCGTGAGAACGTCGACGTTTTTCTTCATCTTCTTAATCGTCTCCTTGTCCTCTACTCCGAAGCGCTGCTCCTCGTCTACTACCAGGAGCCCGAGGTTCTTAAACTTGATGTCGCTTGACAGAAGCCTATGCGTTCCGATTATCAAGTCGATCTGCCCCTTCGACAAATCATCTATTATCTTCTTCTGCTGTGCAGGCGTTCTGAATCGAGAAAGCACCTCGACCTTGAACGGGAATTTCTCGAAGCGTTCTTTTAATGTATAGTAATGCTGGTTTGCCAGAATCGTCGTTGGAACGAGCACCGCCGCCTGCATCCCGTCCGAGACGCATTTGAACATCGCACGCGCCGCAACCTCGGTTTTGCCGAATCCAACGTCTCCGCACAGCAGGCGATCCATTGAGAACGGCTTTTCCATGTCCGCCTTGATCTCCGCAATCGCCCTGAGCTGGTCGCCCGTCTCCTCGTAAGGAAAAGCCTCCTCGAATTCCATCTGCCAAACGGTATCCTCCGAGAAACTGTGTCCAGCCTGCATCTTTCGCTCAGCATATAGGTCTATCAAATCCTTTGCCATTACAGCGATTTCGGCCTTTGCTTTCGCCTTGGTCGCCTTCCACTCGCCACCGCTGAGCTTGTTTATCTTCGGAACGGCGCCGTCCGAGCCGATGTACTTCTGGACGATATCCATCTGCTCGACTGGCACGTAGAGCATGTCGGCGCCCGCGTATTTGATTTTGATGTAGTCCTTCTTCTCGCCTTGAACATTCAACTGCTCTATGCCGACGAACTTGCCTATGCCGTGGTTCTCGTGAACGACGTAATCGCCCTCGTGCATGTCCGTGAAGGATTCGATCTTGCTGCCCTTGCTCTTGAACTTCTTGCGCTTGCTCGACTTGTGGCTTGCGAAGATGTCCGCCTCGCATATATAGCAAAACTTCTCGCTCGGAAAGTCGATTCCGCTCGTAAGGCTTCCCTTCTCAAACGCAATCTTTCCGTCAAGCCCGATTCTTTCGACAAATTCCTGCAAATTCGTCATTCTTTCGTCGGAGGCGCACACTATGGTTATGCGATATTCCTTCTTCACATAGGACTTGAGCTCGCTCTCGAGCACGTTCATCTTGCCGCCGAAAGCCAGCACCTGCCTCGTGTTCAGGTTATATAAATTATCAAAATTCGTAATGCCCGCAATCCTCTTCGGGAACGGCGTGAACACCGCAACGTCAGGGTATTTATAGCAGGCGCGGAAATCGTCCTCGTCTGGGATGACGTCGACATCCTTTGCTATAGCCTGCCCGCGTGAGAGCATTACCTTGAAGTCCTCTTGCATCTCGAGCGTCCTGTGCCCGAGGACTTCTTCTATTCTGTCTGGGTCGTCGACCATGAGCTTGCCGCCCGTCATGTAGTCCCAGAGATATTCCGTATCATCGTAAAAATATCCGATGTAATTTTCTAATAATTGAATGTTGGAGACCTGCTCTATATATTCGCAGAGCTCATCA
This sequence comes from Anaerovoracaceae bacterium, assembly GCA_963617285.1. Lineage (GTDB taxonomy): Bacteria > Bacillota > Clostridia > Peptostreptococcales > Anaerovoracaceae > CAG-238. The sequence goes on from CAVEOR010000027.1 coordinate 6,718, forward strand.
CAGGTCTTTCTGATATTCGTCGCAAGCTCCTCGTCGCGTGAGCCGGCATCTCTTGCGGCCTTCTCGTAGTCTTTCCTGAGCTTCTTCGCAGCTTGTGCGAACATGTCGTCATCTCTGACGATTTGCTCGGCTGGGTAGACCTCGATATACTTCAGGTTCTCCACCGAGCGCTGAGTCTCCGCGTCGAATGTCCTGATGGAATCCACTTCCGTCCCGAAAAATTCGACTCTATACGGATAATTCGCATCTGGTGTATATATGTCAACTATGCCGCCGCGCACGCTGAACTGTCCTCTCGCCTCGACTATGTCCGTGCGCTCATAGCCCATTCTCGAAAGGCTCCTAGAAACGTCGCTGATTTCCACGTCATCTCCGAGCTTCAGCTTCAGCGAAGTCTCCTCGAAGACGCTGTGCGGCGTGATCTTCTTGACCGCAGCGGAAACCGGTGCGATTACTATTACCGGCTCGCCCGTTCTGAGCGCCTTCAGCGCCCGCAGCCTCTCTATGAGAAGCTCGTGGTCCTTCGCCGCGAACCTGAGCATGAACTGGTCTTCGGATGGCAGCACGATTATCTCTCTATCTCTAACAAAAAAAGAAAGATCCAAGGCAAGTCTCTTCGCCCTCACATCCGTGGAGACGATGATAATGCTTTGACTCTTCTCTTTGGCGAGCTTCGCGGCAACAGGTGCCACGCGGCTCTCTGATATTCCTGAAACGTTAATCATTGGCTCGCCTCCGCATTACCGTCCGATTCGGAAACTTTCACAGCTTCGGAAGCTTCGTTTGCCTCCTTCGCTTCTTTCGTTTCCTTCGCTGGCTTTTCCTTCTTCGGCTTGATGTTGAACTCGTTCATGGCCTTGTCGATTCCCTTCTCGACTATGCAAACTGCCGCATCCGCCGCACGAGTGAGCGCATCCTCGAGGAGCTCCTTTTCTCCCTTCGATACGCCGCCCACAACATAGTTGATGAGGTCGACCTTCTTGCCCTTCTCGGCACCGATGCCAACCCTGATTCTCGGGAACCCGTCATCTCCCAGCAGGTAAACGACGTTGCGCATGCCGTTATGCGTGCCCGCGCTTCCTTTTTTGCGCAGGCGAATCGTGCCAGTCGGGATGTCGATATCGTCGTAAATCACTATGAGATTCTCGACATCTTCCTTGTAGAAGTTCATGACCTCCACGACGCTCTGGCCGCTGAGGTTCATGAATGTTTGCGGTTTTACCAGCAAAACCTTTTGGCCGGCGATTCTACCCTCGCCGACCAAAGCCTTGAATTTAATCTTGTCAATTTTGATTCCGTATTTCTCTGCGATGAGATCCACGGCGATAAACCCCATGTTGTGCCGAGTATTTTCATACTTCCTGCCAGGGTTTCCAAGTCCTACTATTATATACACAGGGTTATCCTTTCTTTCAAATTTTCTCTCAAATTTATCCGCAGGCAAATCGTCTGCCTACAGAATTTTATTTATCAAAAAGTACACTGATGGAGCCGTTCGTGAATACTCTGGTCATAGCCTCAGCAAACAGCGGTGCTACGGAAAGAGATTTCATCTTGCTGAGCTGCTTGGTTTCTGGAAGCGGAAGAGTGTTCAGGAGAACGAGCTCTTCGATTGCGGAAGCCTCGAGTCTTTCTACTGCTGGGCCAGAGAGAACCGGGTGAGTTGCCGCTGCGAAAACAGCCTTCGCACCGAGGTCCTTGATAGCGTTTGCTGCGTTGCAAATCGTGCCAGCCGTGTCGATCATGTCGTCGATGATGATGCAATTCTTGCCGTCGATGTTACCGATGATGTTCATGATTTCGCTCTTGTTCGGCTCAGGTCTTCTCTTGTCAATGATTGCGATTGGGCAATTGAGGTCTTCTGCGAGGTTTCTTGCTCTCGTAACGCTGCCGTGGTCAGGCGAAACTACTACGAGATCCTCCATATTCTTTTCTTTGAAGTATTTCGCGATAATCGGCATGCCCAGAAGGTGGTCAACTGGGATGTTGAAGTAACCCTGAATCTGGTTTGCGTGAAGGTCCATAGTGAGGACTCTGTCAGCTCCAGCAGCTACGATAAGGTCAGCTACGAGCTTAGCTGTGATTGGGTCACGAGCCTTAGCCTTTCTGTCCTGACGCGCATATCCATAGTACGGGATGATGGCGTTGATTCTGCCTGCTGATGCTCTCTTCATCGCGTCGATCATGATGAGCAATTCCATAAGATTGTCGTTTACTGGGTCGCATGTCGACTGGATGATATACACGTCGATGCCTCTAACGGATTCCCAGATGTTTACGGAAATCTCGCCGTCGCTGAACTTGGTTACGTTAGCTTTGCCAAGTGGCTTTCCCATGATTTCTGCAATCTCCCTTGCAAGTTCGGGATGAGAATTACCCGTAAAAATTTTGTAGTCAGAAAATACTCCGCTTCTCACTTTTTCTTACCTCGTCTTTCTTTTTGCTTTTGTGTACTTTTGTTTTTATATAATTAAATTTAATTTAATTCGCGAAAAATTATTTCTTCTTCCTAATCAGCATCCCCTTGGCGGAAACCCAGCCAGGCTTCTTCGTGCCGCGCGCCCTTGCAATGTAGAGCTCGTCGCCCTCGACATCCTCCGTGACCGTGCTGCCCGCCGCGATATACGCACCGTCGCCGATATTCACTGGAGATACAAGGTTGGAATTGCAACCGATGAAGGCATTGTCGCCGACTGTAGAGCGATATTTATCCCTACCATCAAAGTTGACAAATACCACGCCGCAGCCGAGGTTGACGTTCTTGCCGAGATCCGAGTCTCCGATATACGTCAGGTGCGCAGCCTTGCTGCCGTCGCCAAATGTCGAATTCTTGATTTCGACAAAGTCGCCGACCTTGCAATTAGCGCCGACTTTGCTGCCCGGTCTCATGTATGCGAACGGACCGACCTTCGTATTCTCGCCGATTGAGCTCTCTACGATAACCGAGTTTTCAATCTCTACGCCATCTGCAATCTCAGAATCGGTGATTCTCGTGTTCTGCCTGATTACGCAGTTCTTGCCAATCTTCGTGTTCCCCTCGAGCGTTACGCAAGGACCGATTACCGTTCCCTCGCCTATTTCAACGCTCTCGTCTATGTATGCGTTGCCCATGTCTACGAACTTCACGCCCGCCGCCATGTGCTTCAATACTATTTCGAGTCTCTTGTTTTGCTCAGTCATGTACGCGTTGAGCATAGCGTTTTTATCTTTTTCGTCCATAAAAATTACCTTTTATCCCGTTTTATCCTGTCTGTTAGCATTTAGTCTTCCAGCAAGAGCTCGCCGACCTTGTAGATGTCGCCTGCGCCCATGGTGATGACCATGTCGCCCTTGATTGCGTTCTCTCTCACGTAGTTTGCGATCTCCTCGAAATCCTTCATGAAGAGGACTTCCTTGTTCGGGTGCGTCTCCTTGATCTTCTCAGCGAGCTGCTCGGAGGAAATCTTGTAGATATTCTTCTCTCTCGCCGCGTAGATTTCTGCCAAAATCAGCTTATCAGCCTTGTTGAAGGCCTCTGCGAACTCATCGAAAAGTGCGAGCGTTCTCGTATATGTATGCGGCTGGAATATGCACCAAAGGTTGTTATGCGGCACGTTCTGCGAAGCGTCGAGCGTCGCCTTGATTTCAGTCGGATGATGAGCGTAATCGTCGACGATTTTGATTCCGCCAGATGTCGTTCCGATTATGTCGAATCTCCTCTGGGTGCCCTTGTACCTCTCGAGAGTTTCCTTAATCGTCTCTACGTCAACGCCGAGCGTGTGCGTGCAAGCGAATGCCGCAAGTGCGTTGAGGATGTTGTGCTCACCCGGAACCTGAAGCTGAATCCTCGTCAGAGTCTCCCCGTCATGCAGAACGTCGAAGGACGGCATTCCATTTTCGTCGAATTTGATATTCTTACCACAATATGTACAGTTCTCGTTGAGACCAAAGCTGATGACATTATCAAGTCCTTGGATTGCCCTGCTTACGAACGGATTCGCGTCATATGCGATTATGGTTCCGCCCGCTGGCACGAGGTGTGCGAACCTGTCGAAGGAACGTGCGATTGCCTCGATATCCTTGAAATAGTCGAGGTGATCCGAGTCGATATTCAGGATTACCTCCATCTTCGGCTTGAGGCTGAGGAAGCTATCCATGTATTCGCAAGCTTCCGTAACGAAATATTCGCTATCGCCAACCTTCACGTTGCCGTTTATCTCAGAGAGATTGCCGCCAACCAGAATCGTCGGCGAATACTTCGCGTGGTCAAGGATGAGCGAAACCATGGAAGTCGTCGTCGTCTTGCCGTGCGTACCAGAAATCGCGATGCTGTTTCTGTATTCGTCCATGAGCATTCCGAGCATCTCAGCCCTCGTCAGCACAGGGATTCCCCTCTCCTGCGCGCGAACGAGCTCAGGATTGTCCTTGCCGACAGCCGCCGAGTAGACGAGCATGTCAGCGTTTTCGACATTCTCCGCCCTGTGCCCGATGAAAATCCTTGCACCAGCCTTCGCGAGCTTGTCCGTCATCTCGGATTCCTTCATATCCGAGCCAGAGACATTGTAACCTCTGGACATCAAAATTTCTGCAATGGCCGAGAGTCCTATCCCCCCGATGCCTATGCAGTGAACATTCTTATATTTATCAAAATCAAGCATGTCTGCCTCCATGATTTTTAATTATTATGGTATGTGCATAGCATCTCGTTCGTGCAAAACTACATCTGCACATAGCCTTATTTAGTATAGCACATTTTTCGCGTTTGTTATAGTCAAAATCCAAAAAAAATTATAAATGAAGTAATCTTTCTCACCAATCTCGCCCAATCAAAAATCCAAGTCACAGGGTTTAGCTTGCAACTTGGATTATTTTCTATCTCTTATGTTTGGAATTTTTCGAACCACCTGCGTTCTTCGCGCTGCTGGAGCTTCTGGAGCCAGTGTCGTGCGTAACGACTTTGATCTCTGGGTTCTGCTCCTGGGCATAGGCACAGATTTCCTTGATCTGGCTGCGCTTGAAGAACAGCGCTTTCTCGAGGCTCTTGTAACCTATGTGAAGGCGCACGTAATCGTCGTGCTTGCGGTCCTCGATTACAATGGAGTTAATCTCCTCCCACGGATAAAAATCATATTGCGAAGTGATTTTCATGTCGAGGAAAATCTCCAGGCCGCGGCACGTAATCGCTGCGTCCTTGGTGGTAACCATCGTGATAGAATACAGAATCGAAAACGCGAGCGAAATGAGCGCGAGCGGCGTATTTGTCTGGATAGTCACCGCACCATAGCAAAGCAGTGCGAACACGAGAATCCAGCCACCTATCTTGACCCATGTCTTTCTAGGCTTGAACGCCTGAGCTGTGTAAATTGGCTGCGGTAACGAATCCCAAGGTAATAACTTTCTCAATTTAGAACTTCCTTTTCTAAAAAAGAGCGCGTCAGTTTCCTGGCGCGCCCAAAACTTCTTAAACAACTATTATTTTGCTTATTATTTGTTTATTATGCGTTGATCTTTGGAGCCTTGCCAGCAGCACGACGTGCTTCGAGGCATTCAAGAGCTTTCTTGTGTCCTTCTTCAGGAGCACCTGCAGGCTTGCCAGCGCGAGTCTTGCCGAAGATGTTCGTGTAGGAACCATCAGCCCAGAAGATGTTGCGGCCTAATGCTGCAGTG
>CAVEOR010000028.1:0-12151 GCA_963617285.1 Anaerovoracaceae bacterium
GTCTGGAAGTGTTACCGATCTTGTCGATTTCGCCGTAAGCTTCGATGTAGTCGCCGGCATAAGTTGGAGCAAGGAACTCTACGTTGTCATATGCGCAGAAGAGACCTTCGTCGCCGTCTAACTTGATCAATAATTCAGTAGCAACATCGCCGAAAAGGTGAACCATATGTGCTCCATCAACGAGCTCTCCACCGTAATGAGCATCTTTAGCGGACATTCTTAATCTTAATGTTGAAGTAATTTTTTCCATTTTGTTTTCTCCTTTTTTCACATCAATTTTTATGGGAAGTTATATTTTGATAACTCAAAACTCACGCAAAAATATATTGCAAAATGCGTGCCAATGGTTTATTATTGAAAATAGGATAAATTCGAACCGATTTGTGTTCGCAGAGAAAAGGATGAACCTATAATGACAACGACTTATGGAATAGAACGCGTGCTTGAACCCCAGCTCGTTTTGCCGACCACGGCGTGGAAGCTGGACAACAGCCGCGAAATACGCCCGGATGAGCTGAGAATCGCCATCAAGAGGATTGAACTCGAGGGCACGAGTTTCAAGCAAATCTGCACGGAAACGAACAATAACGACCAGAAAATGAAGCAGCAAATCATCGATATCACGATTCGCCGCGGCAAGCTTCACAACCCGGTAACGGACACGGGCGGGCTCGTTTGCGGAACGATAGAGGAAATCGGCGCTGAGTACGACAACCCGCAAGGCCTCAAGGAGGGTGACTTCGTGCTTCTGAATGTCTCACTTTCCTCGCTTCCGATGCATATCGAAAACATCAAGAGCATAGACTACGCCTTCAATCAGGTCGAGGCAGAGGGCTACGCAATCGCCCACAGCAAAATCCAAGTTTCGCCGCTCGCGTTGGAAGGACTGGCGTTGAAGCTTTACCTCTTCGTGATGGACCAGTCGGGAACGCTGCTGCGATTGGACAGTTTGATAGAAGACAAGAAACGTTTTTTAATAGTAGGAAACAACATGATAACCAACCTGCTTTTCGGCTATTCAATCAGGAGAAAAGCGGGCTCAGAGGCTGAAATTGTCTGCCTTCTCGACAAAAAATCGAGAGTCACACTTTCTGGCGGTGGCATAGACGAACTCATTGCGAAGGTATTCAATAGAATCCATTATCTCGATATTTTGAGACCGATAGAAGCCTTCAGAACGCTGAAAGATAAGGAGCCGGGATACTTTGACCTTTCCGTGAACTGCGCCGAAATTCCAGGCGCTGAGACCATAAATTTGCTGGCGACCAAGCCAGACGGAACCGTCATGTTCGCCAACTTGATCAATAACCTCAATATCGCACTTTACATCACAGAGTCAATCTCCAAAGAGCTTGATATTAGAAGCGCGGAGGGCTTCTTGACGGGCTACGATGTTCTGAATATGGAGCTGGTAAACGAGGTTGCGCCGTACTTCGAGGATGCGAATGTCAATATGGCGAGGGAGAGCGACCAAGGCTGGCTCATGAGCCCATACACGCAGACGCTGATCGAGAAGAGCTTGACGGAGGATTTCGTGTTCAATTCGCGCCCTATGCAGCTTGTAATGGAGGAAATCATGCGGATTTCCAAGTACGATTGCAACGTCATAATCTTCGGTTCCACGGGCGTCGGCAAGGAAAAGGTCGCGAACCTCATCCAGAAGAACAGCGACAGAAAGATGCAACCATTCGTTAAGATCAACTGCGGCGCCATCTCGCCAAACCTGATAGAATCAGAGTTCTTCGGGTACGAGAAGGGCGCGTTCACAGGCGCGAATATCGGCGGCAAGAAGGGCTATTTCGAGACCGCCAACAACGGCGTAATGTTCCTCGACGAGATAGGCGAGCTGCCGCTCGACATGCAGGCTAAGCTGCTCAGAGTCATCCAAGATGGCGAATTTTACAGGGTTGGCGGCACGACCCCGATCAAGACAAACGTCAGAATTATCTCGGCGACGAACCGCGACCTCGAGCGTTTCGTAGAGGAGGGCAAGTTCCGCCGCGACCTTTACTACAGGCTGAATGTCGTGCCGATTGTCATTCCAGACCTGGCGGAGAGAATCGATGATATTCCGGTGCTTGTGAACCTTTTCCTCGACAAGTATGGCAAGAAATTCGGCGTGAAGAGGGGCATTGCGGATAGCGCCATGGATTACCTCAAACGCATGACTTGGCCAGGCAACGTCAGAGAACTCGAGAACACCGTGCAGAGGCTCATGATTTCCGCTCAGGGCGAGGATATCACGCTCATGGATATAATGAAGGAAAGCCACGGAGACATCTTCGAGGGCGGCCATATGAAGGAAGAGCCTGAAGAGAGTGAGCGCGCAGAACTCGATCTGCAATCGGCAGTCGACGAGTACGAGAAGGGTCTCATCAAGTATGCTTGCGAGAAATATGGCTCGACGCGAAAGGCCGCAAAGGCTATTGGCATCAGCCAGACGCAGCTCGTGCGGAAGAAGAAAAAATACGACATCTAAGAGTGGAGAGTGAAGTGTGAAGAGTGGAGAAATTTTCGAGAGTGAAATTTCAAAGCTTCTGAGGTTCGCAAGGGTTTAGTTTTAAGAATTCTGAACAGAGAACGGGGCATAACAAATACTGAATGAAAGAGTATAAAAAAGGGGCGAACCGAAATGAGTTCGCTCTTTTTGCTTCTGAAAACAAATCGGTTCGCTTTTTGCTCGGGCATGGCGCCCGCCTCACGAGATTTCAACGATGTGACTTTGATAAACTCTTGGCATAATTTTTGCTTCTAATAATTCTGGACAAAGTTGGAGATAGCCGACGATCAAAATTGTTCTTTTATGTATACTTTTTGCGAAAGGCATTTTTCTATAGCCAAGCGAGCAGAAATGTTATATAATTAACGTTGTGAGTTGTGTCTTTTATGACATGATAATATAAAAAAATCTATATTTTTTCTAGGAGGAAAATAAAATGCAGAAAAAAGGATGCCCTTATGGTACACACCGTGTAATCTCTCCGAAGGGAGTATTACCACAGCCAGCTGACAAGATCGACAACAACATGGAGATCTATGATAACGAAGTATTAATCGACGTTAAGACTCTTAACATCGACTCCGCTTCTTTCACAGAAATCGTAAGAAGAGTTCTTGACAAGAAGCCTGCAGAAGTTACAACTAAGGAAGAAATGGACAAGATCGGCGCTAAGATGATGGAAATCGTAGAGAACGCTGGTAAGCACAAGAATCCTTGGACTGGTTCCGGCGGAATGCTTCTCGGAACAGTTGAGCAGGTTGGCGAGAACTATGTTGGCGAACTTAAGGTTGGCGACAAGATTGCTACACTCGTTTCCCTTTCCCTTACTCCACTTAGAATCGATGAAATCATCGAGATGAGACCTGCTATCGACCAGGTTGACATCAAGGGTAAGGCAATCCTCTTCCAGTCCGGTATCTATGGAATCATTCCTGATGATATGCCTGAGAAGACAGCTCTTTCCGCACTCGACGTTGCTGGTGCTCCTGCACAGACAGCTAAGCTCGTACAGTGTGGTCAGAAAGTTCTTATCATCGGTGGCGGCGGAAAGTCCGGTCTTCTTTGCCTGCACGAAGCAAAGAAGAGAGCTGGCGTAAACGGCCTCGTAGTATGCGCTGCTGGTTCCCAGAAGTCCGAAGACAGAGCAAGAGCTCTTAACCTCGCTGACGAATACTTCCACATGGACGCTACAGATGCTGTTGGCTTCTACAACAAGTCAATGGAACTCACTAACGGCGAACTCTTCGACGTTGTTATCAACTGCGTATCCATCGAGAACACAGAAATGGCTTCCATCCTTTCCTGTAAGGATGACGGCGTAGTATACTTCTTCTCCATGGCTACAAGCTTCACTAAGGCTGCTCTTGGTGCAGAAGGCGTTGGCAAGGACGTTACAATGATCATCGGTAACGGCTACACTAAGGGTCACGCTGCAGTTACTCTTCAGTGCCTCAGAGAGAACCCAGGTCTCAAGGCTCTGTTCGAAGAGATGTACGCTTAATTTCTTGAATAAAGAAAATCTAGGTGCATAACTTTTTCGCATACGGACGTTAATTTGCGAGAAAGACACATATTTATTGGAATCCCGCAGGACTCCCTGTGGGGTTCCTATTCCAAGTGACAAGACACAATTATAAAGGAGATTAAAAGATGGCTGTTAGAAATTGGAAAGACATTCCTCTTTTTAAGGATGTTACAGACGAACAGTGGAACGACTGGCATTGGCAAGTTGAGCACAGACTCTCAACTGTAGAAGATATCTGCCAGGTTGTTAACCTCACAGAGCAGGAAAAGGCTGACATCGAGAAGGTTATGGGCGGCTTCAGAGTTGGTATCACACCTTACTATGCTTCCCTCATGGATCCAGATGATCCAAGATGCCCAATCAGAATGCAGGCTGTTCCTACACTTGCAGAAATGCACAGATCCGAAGCAGACGACATGGACCCATTGCACGAAGATGCTGACTCCCCTGCTCCTGGACTTACTCACAGATATCCAGACAGAGTTCTCTTCCTCATCACTGACCAGTGCTCAATGTACTGCAGACACTGCACGAGAAGAAGACTCGCAGGCGAAACAGACGGCGCAAGATCCAGAGAAGATATCGATGCATGTATCGAATACATCAGAAAGACTCCACAGGTTAGAGACGTACTTCTTTCCGGTGGTGACGCTCTCTGCGTAGAAGACGAGACTCTTGAATACATCATCAGCGAGCTCCGCAAGATCGACCACGTTGAAATCGTAAGACTTGGTTCCAGAACTCCAGTTGTAATGCCTATGAGAATCACTGATAAGCTTTGCGACATGCTGAAGAAGTATCATCCAATCTGGCTCAACACTCACTTCAACCATCCTAAGGAAATGACTCCAGAAGCTATGGAAGCAGTAAGAAAGCTTGCTGACGCTGGTATTCCTCTTGGCAACCAGTCCGTACTTCTTCGTGGAGTAAACGATTGCAAGCACGTTATGAGAGAACTCGTACAGCTGCTTTGCAAGAACAGAGTAAGACCTTACTACATCTACATCTGCGACCTTTCAATGGGTATCGAACACTTCAGAACTCCAGTATCCAAGGGTATCGAAATCATCGAAGGTCTCCGTGGACACACTTCAGGTTATGCAGTTCCTACATTCGTAGTTGACGCTCCTGGTGGTGGTGGTAAGACTCCAGTTATGCCTCAGTATGTAATTTCCCAGACTCCTCACAAGGTAATCCTGAGAAACTACGAAGGCATCATCACTACTTACACTGAACCTAGCCTTCCAGATCTTCCTTGCACATGCGACTACTGCACAGGCAAGAAGAGCTACAAGTACGAGGGTGTTTCCGCTCTCGGCGAAGGTCCAGAAATCAAGACTATCGAGCCTGCACATCTTGCAAGACACGAGAGAAACAAACACTAAGCTCATAGCTTAGCTAAAAGCGAAATATCGTGATTTTAATCCTATAGGGGTCCATTTACTTGGTCCCCTATAGGTGCGATAAAGGATTTTGAATTTTAATGGGATTATTATACGAGTTATCACAAAAATATAAGACTATTTCCATCGTCGGGATGGCAAAGAACGCTGGCAAGACGACGGCGCTTAATTTTTTAATAGAGGAAGCCATCGACGAAGGAATTACTCTTGGAATTACATCAACCGGTAGAGACGGCGAGACGCAGGACCTGGTTACAGGAACTGAGAAGCCGAGAGTTTATATGGAAGAGGGCATGATTGCAGCGGTTCCGGCTCTGTTATATGAATTGGCGGATGCGGGACTGGAGGTAATTCGCAGGACGAAATACTCCACAGCAATCGGTGAACTCCTCATTTGTAAGGTAAGAGAAGCAGGCTACGTGCAGATTGCAGGGCCTGTAATCAACGCAGAGCAGAAGATGCTTTGCCAGGACATGATGGACCTCGGTTGCGAGCTCATCATGATAGACGGTGCAATAGACCGCAAGACTATCGCCTCCCCAGACACTTCGGACGCGATTATACTTTCAACAGGCGCGGTTCTCTCTAGAACGCTTAGCAAAGTAGTAGATGAGACGGCGCACATCGTGAACCTCTACAGAACGCCGGAATTAGAGGCTGGCGCGGCGAGAGAGGCAATCGAGAAGAATAACTTTGACGACAAGATTATGCTCGTCGATGCTGATAACAATGTCAGGAAGCTCGACCTGGTTACAGGCTTGGGTGCAGCAAAGGACATCAACGCGGCAATCGATGAGGATACAAGATATATATACGTTCCGGGCGCTTTCACGAACAGCGTTATCAGGGACATAAGCAACAAGAACCTCAAGCAGGTGCGTTTCGTGCTCAAGGATCCGACGAAGATCTTTGTGAACGCGATGGACTGGGGAATCTTCCGCAAGAAGGGATTCCGCCCATGCGTATTGCAGAACATCGAGATTGCAGCGATCACGGTCAATCCGTGGTCACCAGCAGGCTATACGTTCGATAACAAGGTTTTGCTGGACGAGATGCAGAAGGCGATTCCAGACATTCCGATCATAGACGTGAGAATGTAGATGGGAGGAAGCGAGAATGAGACAAGGAAGCAATAGACGACTGGCAAACGTCAAGACCAGGAAGGAAACTGGCCTTGAATACGTTATGTTCGGACTCGATCTCGGCACACCGTTTGGCAAGAAGGAATTGAAAGAGATCAAGCCTTTCTTCCCAGGCGAAGAGGACGAGCTGCGAGACGAGCTTGACAGAGTCGAGCAGATGATACACTTTGTCCGCCAGAACAAGGTTTTGACAGAGAAAATTCAAGAGGTCTTCATGGAGATGAAGGACCCGACGCTTACGATAGATAGGAGCGCTGGCACGGTGCTCTCGACGGTGGAACTCTACGAAGTTAAGTCGCTGCTTCTGCAGATGAGACAGCTTCGCAAGCTCACCATGGAGCATAGCGCTGGTGATTACAAGGGCGCACATTGCGTAGCTGAATGCGGCAATCAGAGCGACGTAGCGGAAATCGCAGGTGAGGATGCAGGTGCGGCAGTTGTAAACACCGTTCCCGAGGAATATTTCCTCGCTGACACGGAGGACTTGCTGGACGAGCTCGACCCGACCGGCGATAGGCTGAACACTTTCTACATATATAATGAGTTCAGCGAGAAGCTCACGGAGCTCAGGACGAAGAAGCGCGACTACGAGCTCCAGATTCGCAAGGAGCAGAAGGCTAAGCGCGAGGAGCTCCGCAAGACGCAGGGCGTAATGCTCACGCCGAAGTTCGACATAGTGCTCGCTCGTTCTAACAAGGATTTCGACAGGATTTCGAACCTTCCGGAGCTGGAGATTGTCGACCAGGATTACATGAGCGTCACGCTGCAGCTGAAGCCGACAGAAGAGATTTACAAATTTGTTAATGAGATAGAAGCTATAAACGCCGAGATTGAAGAGGAAGAGGAAAGAGTACGTGCTATGCTCTCCCAGAAAATTGCGGCGAAGGCAGATATTTTGTTAGATAACTGCGATAAGATTGGCGAGCTCGACCTTGCGCTTGCCAAGGCGATTTACTCGATCAGGCACGACATGGTTAAGCCAGAGATTGCAGATGAACATGTCATCGAGTTCGAAGATGGCAGAAACGTGCAGGTTGAGGATATCCTGAGGTCTAAGGGCAAGGCGTATTGCCCGGTTTCGCTCGAGCTTTGCGATGGAGTTACTTTGATAACCGGCGCGAACATGGGCGGCAAGACGATTTCGCTCAAGCTTGCAGGGCAGGTACCTATCTTGGCTCAGTACGGTTTCTTCGTACCGGCAGCGTCCGCGAGAATTGGACTTTCCAATTATATGCAGATTTTGATAGGTGACTCACAGTCGGTAGAGCGTGGACTTTCGAGCTTCGGTTCGGAGATGGAAGAACTGAAGGAAATTTTGGATCACGGTCAGGACAGAAGCCTGATTTTGATAGATGAAATCGCATCGGGCACCAACCCGACGGAGGGAACGGCACTCACGAAGAGTTTGGTCGACTACCTCATCGAAAAACCGTATATTTCCCTGATAACGACGCACTTTGAGTCTGTGACGGAGCGCGAGGGCATAGTGAACATGCAGGTTAGAGGACTTTCTGACTGCAACTTCGACCTTCTGAACCGCGAAATCCAGTACGCAAACCGCCGCGACAGGATAAATATAATTTCCAAGTATATGGACTATCGTCTGTATCGCGTGGAGAATGATAAACAAGTTCCAAAGGAGGCACTCAGTATAGCTGCCATGTTGGGAATCAACAAGGAGATTATCGAGGGTGCGAAAAAATACATGTGATAAGGAGAACAAGGATGAAAAGCAAACTTAACATTGACCCGAAGGTTGTTGACAGCGCTCGCCAGCATGCTGCGAATATCGCACACGACATGCAGGAATTTATCGATCGCCACACAACAGTGTCAACAGAAAGAACAATTGTCAGACTCTTGGGTGTTGATGGTGTCGATGAACTCGACACACCACTTCCAAACGTTGTAGTTGACCACATCAAGGAAGCAGGCGCACTTCCAACAGGTGCAGCATATTTGATGGGTAACGCAATCGTACAGACTGGCAAAGAGCCTCAGGAAATCGCTGAGGAAATCGCAGCTGGTAAGCTCGATATCACTAAGCTTCCTACTTGCTCACAGGAAGAAGCAGCAGCAGCACTCGAGCCTGCAATCAAGAAGACATTCGATCAGATCGATATGCAGAAGGCAAAGAGAGCAGAATTTCTTGAGAGAATCGGCGAAGGTCCAGAGCCATATCTTTATGTAATCGTTGCTACTGGTAACATCTACGAAGACGTTATTCAGGCACAGGCTGCAGCTCGTCAGGGCGCAGACATCATCGCTGTAATCAGAACAACGGCTCAGTCCCTTCTCGACTACGTACCTTACGGCCCTACTACAGAAGGTTTCGGTGGTACATATGCAACTCAGGAGAACTTCAGAATCATGAGAAAAGCTCTCGACGAAGTTGGCGAAGAAGTTGGTCGTTACATCAGACTTTGTAACTACTCATCTGGTATGTGTATGCCAGAAATCGCTGCAATGGGCGCTCTCGAGAGACTCGACGTTATGCTTAACGACGCTATTTATGGTATCCTGTTCAGAGATATCAACATGCAGAGAACACTCGTAGACCAGTTCATGTCCAGAGTTATCATCGGATATTGCGGAATCATCTTCAACTCCGGCGAAGATAACTACCTCACGACGGACGACGCTATTGAATCTGCACATACAGTAACTGCTTCCCAGTTCATCAACGAACAGTTCGCAGTACTCGCTAACATCCCAGAGAACCAGATGGGTCTTGGACACGCTTTCGAGATGGATCCAAGCACAGAGGACGGCTTCCTTCTTGAGTTATCACAGGCAATCATGGCAAGAGAAATCTTCCCTAACGCTAGACTTAAGTACATGCCTCCAACAAAGTTCATGACTGGTAACATCTTCAGAGGACACATCCAGGATGCATTGTTCAACCTCGTAGCAATCTGGTCAGGTCAGTCCCTGCAGCTCCTTGGTATGCTTACAGAAGCTATCCATACTCCACATATGCAGGATAGATACCTCTCCATCGAAAACGCTAAGTACATCTTCAACAACTGCAAGCACATCGGTGACGAAGTTGAGTTCAAGAAAGACGGTATCATCCAGAAGAGAGCTCAGGAAGTACTCGGCAAGGCAGATGCACTTCTTGCAGAAGTTGAAAAAGACGGTCTGTTCAAGACAATTGAGCAGGGCAAGTTCGGCGGCGTAAAGAGACCGTTCGACGGTGGTCACGGCCTTGAAGGCGTATGCACGAAGGGCGAGAACTACTTCAATCCGTTTATTGCAAGATTCATGGATCACGAATAAGGTATAGGAGGATAGAATAATGGCAGATAACAAGACAGCAACAACTCAGGCTGATTTAACCTGTGTCAAGCCTTACGGCGACGCGTTAAACGACGGTAAAGTTGAAATGGCATTCACGCTTCCAGTTCCTTATGGTGAAGAAGCAGAAGAGTGCGCAAAACAATACGTAAAGAAGTTAGGCTTCGAAGAACCTAACGTAACATATTACTGTGAACTGACTCCAGGCTACACTTTCTTCGTAGTATACGGAGCAGCTCAGGCAACTATCGACTACACGGCAATCAAGGTTCCAAAGGTAGAAGGAACTGTTATGGACCGTGTTGAGTGCGGCGAATGGATCGGCGAGCACATCGGCAGAGACATCGTTGTAGTAGGTGCTTCCATCGAATCCGATGCTCATACAGTAGGTATCGACGCTATCATTCAGATGAAGGGCTTCCACGGACACTTCGGTCTTGAGAGATTCAAGAACGTTGTTCCTTACAACATGGGTTCCCAGGTTCCTTGCGAACAGCTTATCGCAAAGGCTAAGGAAGTAAACGCAGATGCAATCCTCGTTTCCCAGACTGTAACTCAGAAGGATATCCATATCAAGCAGCTGACTCAGATGGAAGAACTCATGGAGGCAGAAGGTCTTCGTGACAAGATCATCCTTACTTGCGGCGGCCCAAGAATTTCCCACGAGCTCGCTCAGGAACTTGGTTACGATGCAGGTTTCGGCCCTGGCAAGTATGCAGAGCACGTAATGTCCTACATCATGCAGGAGATCGAAAAGCGCGGATGGCAGGATAAGCCAAACATCGCTGACAGATAAGTTAAGAATTGCTTTTACCCGGCTGAAACATGTCGGGTAAAGGCGTTTTTTTCGATACATCTTTTCGTGATTATCTTGACAATTTTCTAGTAAAAGTGTAATGTATAAGAGATGTATATCGTAATATTAAACAGGAAGGTGAAAACATGATTAACAAAATCAAATCTGCTCAAGAAGCAGTTGCCGGCGTTAAAGACGGCATGACCATCATGGTTGGCGGTTTCCTTGCAACAGGTTCCCCAGAGATCTTGATGGACGCATTAGTAGAAAAAGGCGTAAAGCACCTTACAGTTATCGGTAACGACGGTGGTCTTGATGTTGGACAACCTGCAGGCGAATTCGCAGGCAAGACTGCAAGAGGTATCGGTAAGCTTTTAGAGCACCACATGGTAGATCACATTATCGCATCCCACCTCGGTGTTAACCCTAAGCTGAACGAACAGTTCGCAGAAGGAACTTTGACATACACGCTCGTTCCACAAGGCACACTCGCTGAGAAGATCAGAGCTGCTGCTTATGGACTTGGCGGCGTTCTCACTCCAACTGGTGTAGGTACACCTATGGAAACTGAGAAGGACGAGCTCGGAAGAGAGAAGAAGGTTGTAGAGATCAACGGTAAGAAGTACCTCTTCGAATTACCGCTCTATGCTGACTATTCCTTCATCAGACCAAGCGTTGCTGACAAGTTTGGTAACTACTACTGCTCCAAGGCAACTAAGAACTTCAACTACGTAATGGCAGGTGCTTCCAAGCACACTGTAATCGCTCCTGAGAAGCTCGTTGAAATCGGCGAAATCGATCCTGACTACTTCGCAGTTGCAGGCGTACTCGTAGAATCTATTGTAGAAGGAGAAAAGAAATGGCAGATTTAAAAGTAAGAATCGCAAAAAGATGCGCAAAAGAATTTGAGGATGGCGATTTCGCTAACCTCGGTATCGGCCTTCCAACTATGGTAGCTGACTATATCCCAGAAGATATTAGCGTAACATTCCACTCTGAGAATGGTTTCGCAGGAATCGATGCAGTTGCAGACGAGTCCAACCTCGACGTTGATATCATCAACTCCGGTGGTACTTATGTAACAGCAGTTCCAAGAGTTAAGTATTTCGATACAGCTGAGTCCTTCGGTCTCGTAAGAGGCGGACACGTTAAGGCTACAGTTCTCGGCGCTATGGAAGTAGCAGAGAACGGTGACCTTGCTAACTGGATCGTACCTGGCAAGAAGGTTGCTGGTATGGGCGGTGCTATGGACCTTTGCGCAGGATGCCCACAGGTTATCATCACTATGCTCCACACTCAGAAGGGCAACCACAAGATCCTCAAGAAGTGCACACTTCCGCTTACTGCTGAAAAGTGCGTAACTAAGATCATCACTGAGATGGCTGTTATGGAAGTTCGTGAGGACGGTATCTGGGTAACTGAGCTTCACCCTGATTACACTTGGGATGAGCTGCAGGCTGCTACTGGATGCGAGTTACACAAGGATCC
>CAVEOR010000029.1:0-11722 GCA_963617285.1 Anaerovoracaceae bacterium
TATTTACCTCCTACGGACAGTATACCACTTTACGAAAGGCGCGTAAAGTGGTATAATTCCTATAAATGATGGAAAAGTAGGATGCCTGTTTAGAAGCACCTCAATGTAGTGAAGGGTCTATCAGTTCCTGAGCGGTTTCCGCAGGAGCGTATAGAACTTTACGTGAGAGGTGCGGCTGAGCAGTTGGCGCGGAGACACCGGTCAATGGATCACGTTTGTCTCGCGGCCCTGCGAAGCAATCCTCGAACGTCTAAAGTTCTACGCGACGAGGACTTAGCGAAGGGATTGATAGACCCTGAACGGTGCATTGTGCTTGAAAATAGGAGGAAAAACAAATGCAAAAATATGATCGCGTATACAACTTCTCGGCGGGTCCATCTGTTTTGCCGCTGGAGGTTTTGGAAAAAGTCCAGAAAGACCTGCTGAACTACGAGGGCAGCGGCCAGTCCGTAATGGAAATGAGCCACCGCTCAGCCGTTTACCAGAAGATTATCGACGACGCAGAGGCGGATCTCAGAGAACTGATGGGCATTCCAGATAACTACAAGGTGCTGTTCGTCCAGGGCGGCGGCACGATGCAATTCGCAATGGTACCGCTGAATCTGCTTCGCAACAGCAAGAAGGCCGACTACGTGCTCACAGGCACATGGGCCAAGAAAGCATATAAAGAAGCTTGCAAGTACGGCGACATCCGCGTAATCGCTTCATCCGAGGACGACAAATTTACTTGGGTTCCAAAGATTAAGAAAGAGGATATCCGTGAGGATGCGGACTACGTATACATCACGACAAACAACACGATTTACGGAACCAAATTTAATTACGTTCCAGAGACAGGCGACATTCCGCTCGTAGCAGACATGTCCTCGAACATCATGTCAGAAGAAGTAGACGTAAGCAAATTCGGCATGATTTGGGCGGGCGCACAGAAGAATGTTGGACCTGCAGGCGTTACGATCGTAATCGTGCGTGAGGATTTGATAGGTTTTGCTGACGAGAAGGTTCCGACTTACCTCGACTACAAGATCCACGCAGACAACGGCTCCATGTACAACACGCCGCCATGCTTCTCAATCTACGTAGCAGGAGAAGTGTTCAAATACCTCAAGTCCATCGGCGGAATCAAGGAGATGGAGAGAAGAAACGTTGCTAAGGCAAATTTGCTTTATGATTATATCGATTCGAGCAAGCTGTTCAGCTGCCCAGTTGCTAAGGAAGACCGTTCGCTCATGAACGTAGTTTTCGTAACGGGAGACGCAGACCTCGACAAGAAATTCATCGCAGAAGCGAAGGAAAAAGGCATGATTAACCTTGCAGGACATCGCTCCATCGGCGGCATGAGAGCGAGCATTTACAACGCGATGCCGGAAGAAGGCGTTCGCGCACTCGTTGATTTTATGAAGGCATTTGAAGAGGAGAACAAATAATGAAATACCTGATTGTGATACCTGACGGTTCGGCAGACGACCCTATCGACTCTATGGGCGGGAAGACTCCGCTCGAAGCAGCAGACATTCCCGTTATGGACATGCTCGCATCCAAAGGCGAGATTGGAACGGTTAAGACGGTTCCAGAAGGCATCAGCCCAGGCAGCGACTCGGCGAATTTGTCGGTCATGGGCTATGATCCAAGAATTTACCTCACTGGACGTTCGCCACTCGAGGCGGCGGCAATCGGCGTAGATATGTCGAGCACAGACATTTCTTTCCGAGCGAATTTTATCACAATCGATCCGGCAGGCGAGGCTGAGTACGAGGATTACATCGTGCGCGACCACGCGGCTGGAGATATTACAACAGAAGAATGCGAGGAGCTCCTCAAGGACATCAATGCGGCATTCGCTGACGAAAACCTGTATTTTTACACGGGTACGGGCTACAGACATTGCATGCTCCTGCACAAGGAACATCCTCACGCACACACGAGATATAAGTGCGTTCCACCGCACGATATTCTCGACAAACACGCCAGAGAGTATCTGCCAAAGGGCGAGAGCGCAGACTTCCTCATCGACATGATGAAGAAAAGTTACGATATCCTAAAGGATCATCCGATCAACAAAGCTCGTATCGCCAGAGGTCTCAACCCAGCGAACAGCTTGTGGATCTGGGGACAGGGAACGCGCCCTAATCTTCCGAATTTCTGCGAGAAGTTCGGTGTGAAGGCGACGGTAATCTCTGCCGTTGACCTCATCCGCGGCATTGGATATTTCGCTGGAATAAACGTAGTTACGGTTGAGGGTGCGGATGGCACGATCAATACGAACTACGAGGGCAAGGTTGCTATGGCAATCAGCGAGTACGAGCGCGGACAGGATATGATTTACATGCACATCGAGGGCACGGACGAGTGCTCGCATCAGGGTAACCTCGAGGCGAAGATGAGATGTGCGCACTATATCGACAGCAGAGTTGTTAAGCCGCTGTACGAGTATCTGGAGAGCACGGGCGAGGATTACAAGATTCTCGTGGTGCCTGACCATAGAACGCCGCTTGCGATTAGAACGCACTCGTCGGATCCGGTACCGTTCCTTATCTATGATAGCAGGAACGTGCTGCCAGCTGACCCGAAGAAGCAGTTTAACGAGCGCGCTGGCTATGAAGCTAACAACTACATCCACGAAGGCTCGACGCTGGCAGACAGGTTCTTCGAACGCGTCCCAGCCAGCAAGTAGAACAAAAGTTAATATGGGGAGCAGTCCCCCTCCCCAGGTACCCTGGGGAGGAAACCTGGCTCCCGTTAGTGCGGGAGCCTTAAAATTTATTAAAAAGGTAAAAACGTAGAATGAAATCTGTAATGAAACGAGCCCTCTGCCTCCTCCTAGCAATAGCGGTCCTGCTCCCGACGACGGCAATAGAAACCTTCGCCGCTTCGGAGCCCGACATCCAAGGCACAGCAGCCATGATCTATTGCGAAACGACGGGCGAGACGCTTTGGTCGAAGAACGCGGATAAGGAATACAACCTGGCGAGCATCACCAAGCTCATGACCTGCCTAATCGCGGTCGAAGAGCTCGGCCTCGACTACGAGGTGACCGTCGACGAGGCGGCTATGAAGGTCGACAAAGCCAAGTCCATGGTCTACGCAGGCGAGAAGATCAGCGTAGAAGACCTCGTGTACGAAGCGCTGCTCTGCTCGGCGAATGACGCGGCGAAAGCCCTTGCAATTGCCGTGTCTGGAACGCAGAAGAAGTTTGCGAAGCTCATGAACGAGCGCGCGGAGAAAATCGGCTGCACGAATACGCACTTCGCAAACGCCAGCGGAGTCAAGACCAGCAAGGTCCAGTCGCATTCGACGGCTCGCGACGTCGTGCTCATTGCTAAGGAAGCTTTCGCGAACGCGGACATCAAGCGCATCTCGGGAACAGCCGAGATTACGCTCGCCGCGACGAACAAAAACAGCGAGAGGCAGATAGAGAACACGAATCTGTTCCTTGCGGGCGGCGAGGCGCAGACGCTCACGGGCAAGTACACGGTTAAGAAATACAACGGAGTTTTCGCGGGCAAGACTGGCACGACGCCAGAGAACAAGACGACCATGGTCGTTGCCTGCGATATAGACGGATTCACGGTATATGCTGTCATCATGGACTCCACGCTCGGTAAGCGTTACAGCGATATCCGAGCGCTGCTGAACTACGCGAAGCAGAGCCTTTCCAAGTACACAGCCTTCAAGAAAGGCACAGTGTTCGGCGAGGCGAAGCTGAAGGGCGGTGCGACGAACCACGTGGAAGCCGCGGCTGCGGAGGATGGATTCATCAACCTTCCGGAGGGCGCATCCGCATCTCTGGTGACGACGCAGACCACATACAAAGAAGATTTGAAAGCCCCTATAAGCAAGGGCGACGTAATAGGAAAAGTCGAGATTTACTTAGCAGACGACAAAGTCAGAGAAATCTCGCTGCTTGCAACCAAGGATATCGAGGAGGGCTGGTTCCTCTCAGGCCTTGGAATCACCAATTTGCAGACGATTTTGATATTCGCACTGCTGTTGCAGATTTTCGCATTTTTCGTGACGATATCGATCGTCAGAATGAGGAACCAGAAAAAAGCTAAGCGCAAGAGAATGGAGCGCGCGAAGGAAATCGCGAGGGCTCAGCTTGAGCGCGAGCGTGACGTGAGAGAAAGAGATTGGCCGTTTTGATGGCCAATCTTTGCTATATTTAATGAAAGGAATTGCCGAAGATGTTCGACATTAAGGAAAATTTGAAGAAATTGCCGGATTGCCCAGGCGTTTATATGCACAAGGATAAGCTCGGACAGGTTATCTATGTCGGCAAGGCAATTTCGCTCAGGAACCGTGTGCGCCAGTATTTCCAGGCTTCGGCGAATCACAGCCCGAAGGTCAAGGCCATGGTCTCGCACATCGCGGAGTTCGAATACATCACGTGCAAGACGGAGATGGAAGCGCTCATCCTCGAGTGCAATCTCATCAAAAAATACGCCCCGAAGTACAATGTACTCCTCAGGGACGACAAAACCTATCCATATATCAAGGTAACCATGGGCGAGGAATTCCCTCGTGTGCAGAAGACGAGGCTCCTTAGCAAGGACGGCGGCAAGTACTTTGGGCCGTACAGTGACGCTGGGGCCGTGACCGAAGCGGTTGAGCTTCTCAGCGACATATACAAGCTCAAACGCTGCCCCGCCCGAAGCTTCCCAGCGGGGCACCGCCCGTGCCTCAACTACCACATCAACAGGTGCGACGGCATCTGCACGGGCGCGGTCACGGCCGAGGACTACCAGCACAGGGTTTCCCAGGTGCTCGACTTCCTAAGCGGCAAGCAGCAGCCCGTCATCGACTATTTGACGGAGAAGATGACGGTGGCCGCCGAGAAGATGGAATACGAGGAGGCGGCCGTCTACCGCGACAAGATCGCAAGCATCAAGTCGCTCGCTCAGACGCAGAGGGTTACGATTACGTCGGGCAAGGATTTCGATATAGTTCTCACCGCTGGCTCAGGCGAAAACTCGTGCGTTGTGCTCTTCCCAGTTAGGGACGGGAAGCTCAGCGGCCGCGAGATATTCGACATGCACACGGGCGCGGAGGAGGATAGCGAGACTATTATCAGCGAATTCATCAAGCAATATTATAGTACGTTTGCGCAGCCGGTGCACGAGATACTGGTGGCGCGGCCGCTGGCGGAGGCGGAGCTGATAGCAGAGTACCTGGCGGGGGCGACCCAAGGAACACGTGTCCAGATTCACGTGCCGCAGAAGGGCGAGAAGCGGGCGCTGCTGGAGCTCGCCAAGCGCGACGTAACTGAGCTCGCCAAGACGCTAGAGATCAAGCAGGAGTCCGCCCGCGAGAAGGAAGAGACCCTCAGGGAGGCACTGACCGCAATCCTCGGCGAGCGCAAGGAAGCCTACCGCGTGGAGTCCTACGACATTTCTAACACGAACGGCGTAGATACGGTAGGCGCGATGGTCGTATTCAGCAACCTCAAGCCTGTCAAGAAGGACTACCGCCGTTTCAAGATTAAGACGATCGACGGTCAGAACGACTACGGCGCCCTGCAGGAGATGCTCTACAGACGCTTCAAGAGGGCACTCGAAGGCGACGCGGGATTCGTCAATCTCCCAGACCTGATTCTCATGGACGGCGGTCAGGGCCAGGTCAGCGCAGCCGAGAAGATCATCAGCGCCATGGGGCTTTCCATCCCGACGCTGGGCATGGCGAAGGACGACAGCCACAGAACTCGCGCACTCGTGAACAGTGCGGGGGAAGAATTTTTATTGAGAGAAAATCCTTTCCTCTTCAAGTATTGCGGGCGCATCCAGGAGGAAGTTCACCGCTTTGCGATAGAATACCACCGCTCGCTCCGCACGAAGAACTCCATAGGCTCCATGCTCGACAATATCGAGGGCATCGGTCCAGCCAAGAGGAACGCGCTCCTCTCGAAATTCAAGTCGATTGAGAACATCAAGCAGGCGACAATCGAGGAGCTTACGAGCGTTCACGGCATCACCGAAAAAAATGCTCAGGCCATAAAGGAATATTTTGGTTGATTTCGGGAAAGTTTTATGTTAGAATAATTTGAATAAATGCGTGCAAATCAATTTGTTCGGCATTTTTCATAAAAAAATAGACAATAATTATTTTGTGGAGGAACAAAATGGCAAACGATAAGAAAAATAACGCTCCTGTTGAGGAAGCAGATGTTATCACTCTCGCATTTGATGATGGAGTAGAAGTAGAATGCGAAATCATGGGAGTTTTCGACTGCAACGGTAAGGAATACATCGCGCTCATTCCAGACGACGGCACAGATGACGTTTACATCTATGGCTACAAGGAAGTTGGCGAGGACGAATTCGAGCTCGTCGACATCGAAGACGACGCGGAGTTCGAGGCTGCAGTTGCAGAGTTCGACGCAATCATGGACGAGCAATAGACGACAGGAGAGAAGGCAAAACCACCTATGCACCGCTAGCAAAAGCATAGGCAAGGTGTAGCAAAATGACGACATATACAGCTTTTTATACAGAAATAAATTTAGCGTGTATCGTACTTTTGTGGATCCATTACAGCAACACGAAGAAAAACATGATCGCAGGCAGCGTCGGCAGCCGCTACAAACCCGAAGTTCTCAGCATCATCCAAGCGTCGATATTTACCTGCGTGGGAGATATGTGCTACGGGATTGTTAACTTGGCACCTCTCGAGGAATCGCGGAACTTCAGTGCGATTTTTTGTCATGTTTACCTGGTAGGTACGATTTTGATTGCAAGCGAATGGCTCAAGTATGTTGAGGTTGTGACGGATTTTAAGTTTGTGCACAGCAAGCTTTATCGTTTTATCAAAGCGATACCATTCGCGGTGTACTTTGTGGTAGCACTCACGAACTACTGGACACGGCTCCTTTTCACGATAAATGAGCAAAATCAGTGCATCAGACAAGACGGGATTGTGATTCTGTGGACGATAATTTGGATATACCTTATAGGGTCGGCAGTAGTGGCTTTGATAGATATTCCAAAGAAGCGCGGGGCAATTAGGCGGCGCATGTACTACCCGTTCACCTATTATGTGTCGGCTCCGATTATCACGGGGAGCCTGCAGATGTGGTTTTCGAGCTACGATTTGCCGATCGTTCAGGTGGGCTGCGTGGTTCTCGTGACTTTGATGTGCACGGCGAACCAGAATTACGCGATGTCCACTGACAAGCTTACTGGAATCGATAACAGATATTCGCTACAGAGATACAAGGAAAATTTGACCGCCAAGAGCGGCGAGAAGCAGATGCTTTTCTTCATGATCGACCTCGACGGGTTCAAGGAAATCAACGACGTCTACGGCCACAAGGAAGGCGACAAGCTGCTGGAGTATGTAGCCGAAAATCTGCGGACAGATTGCTGGCAGATAGATCCGAACGTTTTCCTCTGCAGGTATGGTGGGGACGAGTTCCTCATAGTTGCGGAGGACAAAGGCGATAACGCGAGGAAATTCGTAAAGCTTCTTACGGAGCTCTTTGATCGGGACGATAAAGACGAGAAGCATGTTGCGGTTCGCGCAAGCTTCGGTGTTGCTCGAGGCAAATGCAGCAATGTGCCGGAGTTCGAGAACCTCATCATGAGTGCGGACAGAGACATGTACGTTGCCAAGGCCGCGAACCACCAGGCTCGTGAGGACGAAGCAGAGGCAGAAGCAAGGGCGGCGGCTCGGGCTGCAGATTTGGAGAGAATCGGATTTATAGATTTCGAATAATATAGTTAAATGAAAAATACAGAATGGCTTGATAAGCAGAAAAGGGGAGACAAAATGGCACACATTAGGCTAGGGGAGCTCCTCATCGACGCTGGCGTTATAAACGAAACGCAGCTCGGCGAGGCGCTTGCAATTCAGAAGCAGACCAGGAACAGACTGGGCGACATTCTGATTGAGAACAATTTCATAACGAATGACGAATTGATAGACGCGCTTCAGATGCAGCTCGGTATCGATTTTGTTGACTTGACGGCGATTTCCGTGCCTGTTGAATTAGCAAAATTCATTCCGCGTGCAACGGCGAAGAAGCACTGCGTTGTACCTGTTAAGTTGGTTGGCGACACGCTTTACATCGCGATGGCCGACCCGCTCGACTTCATCGCGCAGGAAGAGGTTAAGCTCGTCTCCAAGAAAAAAGTTATCCCGATGATCGCGACGCGCAAAGCCTGCGAGCAGGTAATCGAGACGCTGTACGGCAGCGAGGGTACCGCTCGAGCTATCGAGGATATGAAGCGAGAGATGGGCGATAGAGGCGGCGATATCGTACCTGCTCAGCTCAGACAGAGCGCTGAGAACGACGCGAACGCAGCGCCTGCTATCAGATTCGTTAACTCCGTAATAGAGAGAGCAATCACAGAGAAAGCCAGCGACGTGCATCTCGAGCCACACAAGGACGAGATGCTGGTTCGCATGAGAATAGATGGCGTGCTCCGCAAGATTCTCACCGTTCCTTCGAACCTTCAGAACACTGTAATTTCAAGACTGAAGGTAATGGGCGGCATGAACATCTCGGAGCATAAGATACCGCAAGACGGTCACTCGATGATAAACGTCAAGGGCATTTCTGCAGACCTTAGACTTTCCGTAATGCCGACGGTTTACGGCGAGAAGATGGTTATCAGAATCCTCGAGCAGTCCAAGGGCAAGATAACCAAGAAGAGCATCGGCCTCATGGACGAGGACGAAGTGAAGTACGATACGCTGCTGAAGAACAGCAACGGCGTAATCCTGCTCGTTGGTCCTACCGGATCCGGTAAGTCGACCACGCTCTGCGCAATGCTCACGCAGCTTGCCAGCGAGGATGTCAACATCATCACGCTCGAAGACCCGGTTGAATACGAAATCGAGGGCGTTAACCAGTGCCAGATCAACGAAAAGACAGGCATGACGTTCGCGAGCGGACTTACGGCAATCCTCAGACAGGACCCTGACATCATCGGTGTCGGAGAAATCCGTGACGCGAAGACGGCTCAGATTGCAATGAGAGCCGCTATCACAGGCCATCTCGTGCTTTCGACATTGCATACCAACGATGCGGTTTCGGCGATCGACAGACTTTCCGATATCGGCATCGAGCCATATATGACATCGGCAGCACTCAAGGGCGTTATCTCGCAGAGACTCGTGCGCAAGATCTGCCCGAACTGCAAGCAGGCTTACACGCCAGACGCTGACGAGATGAAGGCTCTCGGAATCGAGAACGCTGCGGGCGTGCAGTTCTACAGAGGCACTGGTTGCGCTGAGTGCAGACACACTGGATATAACGGCAGACAGGCCGTATTCGAAATCCTGACGATCACGAAGGAGATGAGAAGGGCAATCGCCAAGGGCGCTTCGTCCGAGGAGATCCTTCCGATTGCGCTTCAGGGCAATTTCGAGTCGATGAAGAGAGCCTGCGCGAAACTTACGCTCAAGGGAATCACCACCGCAGAGGAAGCTATCAAGGCTGTAAACTCGACGGTTGAATAAAGGGAGAAAACTATGCTGAGAGTAAACGATTTGATTGCACTTGCCAGGAGTAAATCAGCATCCGACCTGCACATCGCGTATGGTTTGCCTGTGAAGTGCAGAATTGACGGGAAAATCACGAGCCTGACAGAGGAACTGATTACGGATGCGGACTGCGATGCCTTCGCGAAGGAGCTCGCAGGAGCGAAGTACGAAGAGCTTTCGACTGTGGGCGAGCTCGACCTTGCGGTGACCGCGGAATGCGGCGCCAGAGTCAGAGTCAATATCTTCAAGGCGAGAGGGCATCTTTCGTTTGCAATCAGAATTTTGAACGACTATATCCCAGAAATCGAGGAGCTTTCGCTTCCGCCAGCTGTTGCCGAGTTCCCGAAGTACAAGTCGGGCCTCGTGCTCGTAACCGGCGAAACAGGTTCCGGTAAGTCGACGACGCTCGCTGCTGTGCTCAATCGCATCAACCATACGGAGAGCAAGCACATCATCACGCTCGAAGACCCTATAGAATACGTTTACACACCGGACAAATGCCTCGTCAACCAGAGGGAAATCGGCAAGGATACCAATTCCTACGACGATGGACTCAGGGCGGCGCTCAGAGAGGATCCAGACGTTATCCTCATCGGCGAAATGCGAGACCTCGAGACTATCGAGACGGCGCTCACGGCAGCTGAGACGGGACACTTGGTATTTGCAACGCTTCACACGAACTCAGCTTCCGACTCTATCGACAGAGTTGTCAGCGTGTTCCCATCTGGACGGCAGCAGCAGATCAGAACGCAGCTCGCAGGAACGCTCAGAGCGGTTCTCGCTCAGCAGCTCGTTCCGAAGATCGGCGGCGGCAGAGTTGCAGCCTGCGAAGTCATGACGGTAAGCGCTGCAATTCAGAACCTGATCCGCGAGGGCAAGAGCCCGCAGATCGATAACTTCATTACAATGAACGCAAGAGAGGGCAACATCCTCATGGATAACGCCCTAGCGAACCTGGCTCGCGCTGGCCAAATCACGCAGCAAGAAGCGACCCAGAGAAGCAAAAACCGCAAATAGATTCATCAGAAAACCCTGCACCGAATTGATGCAGGGTTCGCTTTTGTTATGAACTTCTATGAACTTCGTTACTGTTTTTACTGGATGAATTCTCCGCCCTTGAGAACTTTCTTCTCGAGCTTGTCGCTGTACTTGGAGCCACCTTCGAGCTGTTCCTTCTGGATTGCTCTGATCTTGAGCGGCAGTGAGAACAGGTTGATGAATCCTTCTGCGTCGTGCTGGTTGTAAACTTCGTCAGCGCTGAATGTAGCGAATTCTTCGCTGTACAGAGCGTAGTCGGACTTGCTTGCAACCGGAGTAGCGTTGCCCTTGTAGAGCTTCATCTTAACCGTGCCGGTAACTAACTTCTGAGTTACATCTACGAATGCCGAGATTGCCTCGCGAACTGGAGTGAACCAAAGTCCGTCGTAAACGAGCTGAGCAAACTTCTGAGCAACGATTGCCTTATACTGCATTGTGTCTCTGTCGAGGATGAGTCTTTCGAGGTCTTCGTGAGCAGCGTACAGGATTGTTCCGCCTGGAGTCTCGTAAACGCCTCTGGACTTCATGCCGACAAGACGGTTCTCGATAATATCAATGGTTCCGATACCGTTCTTGCTGCCGAGCTCGTTGAGCTTGTTGAGGAGGCTAACTGCGTCCATCTTCTCGCCGTTGAGACCAACAGGAACACCTTTTTCGAAGTCGATGTCTACATATGTAATTTCGTCTGGAGCATCCTCTGGCTCGCAGCTGAGAACGTGAATGTCCTTAAGATGCTCGTTCCAAGGGTTCTCGAGGTTGCCGCCTTCGTGGGAGATGTGCCAGATGTTCTCGTCTCTGGAGTAAATCTTCTCAACTGTCTGATGAATAGGAATGTCATGAGCCTTCGCGTACTCGATCAAATCCTCTCTGGACTGGAAGTCCCAGCTTCTCCAAGGAGCGATGATCTTGATAGCAGGGTTGAGAGCCTTGATAGTCGTCTCGAAACGAACCTGGTCGTTGCCCTTGCCTGTGCAGCCGTGGCAGATGATATAAGCGCCTTCCTTCTCAGCGATTTCAACTAACTTCTGAGCCATGAGCGGTCTTGCCATGGAAGTTCCGAGCATGTATGCGTTCTCGTAGATAGCGCCAGCCTTAACTGTCGGCCAAATGTAATCTTCGACGAATTCTTTCTGGATGTCGAGGATGTACGCCTTGGATGCGCCTGTCTTGTAAGCCTTTTCTTCGATTTCCTTGAAATCTTCCT
>CAVEOR010000030.1:0-2372 GCA_963617285.1 Anaerovoracaceae bacterium
ATCATGAATTCGAACCAGGAACAGTACATCAGGCAGTTTCTGAATGCATCTGGCGTATACAGCATTGACGAGATCCTCGCCGACCTCGGCAGCTTCTATCAAGCGGACAGGGCATATATTTTCCGCATCGATTTCGACCAGGGAATCATAAGGAACACCCATGAGTGGTGTGCGGAGGGCGTAACGCCAGAGATAGACAATCTCCAGAACGTGCCAATCGAAGAGTACCAGGACCTTTTGGCTGGACTGGAGGAAGGCGGGTATGTGCTCCGCGACATCGAAACCGAGCTTGACCCGGACAGCGCCATGTATCGAATTCTCAAGCCGCAGAACATCCAAAGCCTCATATTTGAATCCATCAAAATCAAAGGCAAGCTTGTGGGCTTTGTTGGAGTAGACAACCCGAGGGACAACCTCGAATTGAGCCTGCTTAACAGCGTGATTTCCTCCGTTCTTAGCAGCAAACTTGAGGTTGGGAGAGTCGATAGCGGAGCCGCAGAAGCGGATATAGTTCTCAGCAAACTCTGCGAACGCTACGTTACCATATATTACGTAGATTTTACAACCGATTACATGCACACGTATAAGACCAACGAGGATTACGGCCACAAGTACGGTGAGACTCGCTACTACTCGCAGGACATGGGCTACTATGTCGAGCATGACATTTCCGAGAAAGACAGGGAGCGCATGCGCCATATCACCGACCCAGAGTACATCATGGAGCGGTTCAAGACGGTTCGCAACTTTGAGGAAAGCTTTGAGGACGCATCCTTTGGTGATATCCGCCATTGCGTGTTTAGATTTATCAAAGCAAATGACGCTGGCACATGTGCGGTCATCTGCGGGTCGGACATAACATCCCAGAAGATAGAGGAAGACCGCAGGAAGGCGGAGCTCGAGACAATGCAGGCCATCATCGCATCCTCAGAAATGGGAACCTGGCGCATCAAGATGGTAGAAGGCGAGGCACCAGCCATGCTCGCGGACGAGCGTATGCTTGAGCTTCTGGGAATCCCGGGCAGAACAGACTTGAGCCCGGAGGAAGTATATAACGCGTGGTTTGACCACATCAAGCCTGAGGCGGTTCAGTCGGTGCTCGATAGCGTGGAACGCATGAAGACGGCAAGAGACGAGAACACCTACCTTTGGGTGCATCCGACCCTCGGCGAGCGTTACGTTCGCTGCGGCGGTACGGCCCTCAAAATCCCAGGTGGCTACTTGATGAGAGGTTACCACTACGATGTGGACGAGATAGTCAGAAAGCAGATTGAGCAAGAGGAGGCACTCCAGAAAGCAGTTAAGGCAGCGGAGGACGCAAATCAAGCCAAGTCGACCTTCCTTAGCAGCATGTCTCACGACATCCGCACACCGATGAACGCCATCATCGGGTTCACGGCATTGGCTCAGACGCACATGGATGACCCAGAGCTCATGAGGGATTACCTCGAGAAAATCAGCACATCCAGCGCGCACCTGCTCAACCTAATCAACGACATCCTCGACATGAGCCGTATCGAAAGCGGCAATGTCAAGTTAGACGAGAAGCTTGTGCATCTGCCAGAGCTCATGCAAAACCTAAGCACCATGGTGCAGGCACTCGTGAGCGCCAAGAGCCAAAATCTAAGTATAGACAGCCATGGCGTGATCCATGAGGAAGTTATCGCAGACAGACTCCGCCTCAACCAGGTGATGATAAATATAGTAGGAAACGCCGTCAAGTACACACCAGAGGGTGGCAATATCACCGTTCGTGCTACAGAAAAACCTAGCAATAGAGAGGGTTACGGCAGCTACGAGTTCTCGGTGACAGATACAGGAATCGGCATGTCGAAGGAATTCCAAGAGCATATATTCGACACCTTTGCGAGGGAGCGCAGCGCGACGATCACTGGTATCCAAGGCTCAGGTCTGGGCATGGCGATAACCAAGAACATTGTGGACATGATGGGCGGCACGATTAGCGTCGAGAGCGAGGAAGGCAAGGGCTCCACATTCACGGTTACGGTGGATCTCGCACTTGCAAACGAGGAGGTTAATCCATCAAAGGGTGAGCAGAAGCACTACGATTACAGCGGCAAGCACGCTCTCCTCGTGGAAGACAACGAGCTGAACAGGGAGATTGCGGTTGCACTTCTGGAGAGCGTGGGCTTCAGTGTGGATACAGCCAGCGACGGTGCAGAGGCGGTTGCCATCATGTATACGGCGGCCGACGACAAATACGATTTGATTTTCATGGATATACAGATGCCGAAGATGGACGGATATACCGCGACGAGGGAAATCCGCACGCTTCCGAACAACAGGAAGGCGAATATTCCTATCGTGGCTATGACCGCAAACGCCTTTGAAGAGGACAGGAAGAAGTCCGT
>CAVEOR010000030.1:2719-11624 GCA_963617285.1 Anaerovoracaceae bacterium
GGCATTCACAAAAACTTCACACAAAGCTGTGGAGTTTTTTTCTTAGATGCTATTGACATTCCCCCGAATATGGCTATAATAAAATTATGTTAGCACTCAGAGATAAAGAGTGCTAAGAAATCCAGCTAACAACTTGGTATATAAATTAGGAGGTAATTATAAATGTTTGGAATTAAACCTTTGGGTGACAGAGTAGTCATCAAGAAATTAGAAGCAGAAGAGAAGACACAGGGAGGACTCATCCTCACCAGCGCAGCCAAGGAAAAGCCGCAGATGGCAGAAGTCGTTGCAGTTGGCCCTGGCACAAACGATGTTAAAATGGAAGTTAAGGTTGGCGACAAGGTAGTATTCGCTAAATACGGCGGCACAGAAATCAAGTACGAAGGCGAAGAATACACGATCATGCGCCAGGACGACATTTTGGCAGTTGTAGAATAACTGATGAGAAAAGAGCCGAGAAGCTGAGAAGCAGAACGGTCTGACAGAGAATAAATTAGGAAGGAAGTAAAAATCATGGCAAAAGATATTTTTTATGGAGAAGAAGCAAGACGCAAACTCCAGGCAGGCGTTGACAAATTAGCAAATACAGTAAAGATCACACTTGGACCTAAGGGCCGCAACGTTTTGATCAGCAAGACATACGGTTCACCGCTCATCACCAACGACGGCGTTACAATCGCAAGAGAAATCGAGTTAGAGGATGCAACGGAGAACATGGGCGCACAGGTTGTTAAGGAAGTCGCTTCCAAGACAAACGACGTAGCAGGCGACGGCACAACTACAGCTACACTCCTTGCACAGATTATCGTCAAGGAAGGTTTCAAGAACGTAGCAGCAGGCGCTAACCCAATGGAGCTGAAGAAGGGCATCCAGGGCGCGGTAGACGTAGCAGTAGAAGAAATCGGCAAGATTGCGAAACCAGTAGAGACAAAGGAAGCTATTGCACAGGTTGCAGCAGTTTCCGCAGCTGACCCTAAGATCGGCGAGCTCATCGCAGAAGCAATGGAAAAGGTCGGCAAAGACGGCGTTATCACAGTTGAAGAGTCCAAGAGCCTCGGCACAACCCTCGACGTAGTTGAAGGTATGCAGTTCGACAGAGGATATCTCTCGGCTTACATGGTTTCCGACACAGAGAAGATGGAAGCCGTTATGGAAAACCCATACATCCTCATCACAGACAAGAAGATTACAAGCATCCAGGAACTCGTTCCGCTGCTTGAGCAGGTTATGAAGCAGGGCCGCAAGCTCCTCTTAATCGCAGAGGATGTTGAAGGCGAAGCACTCGCAACACTCGTAGTTAACAAGCTCCGTGGCGTAATCGATGTAGTAGCGGTTAAGGCTCCAGGCTACGGCGAGAGAAGAAAAGCAATGCTCGAGGATATCGCAGTCCTCACAGGCGGTACAGTTATCGCAAGCGACCTCGGCTACGAGCTCAAGGAAGTTACTCTCGACATGCTCGGCACAGCAGCAACGGTTAAGGTTGACAAGGAAAACACAGTCATCGTTAGCGGCGGCGGCTCCTCCGAGGATGTTAAGGCAAGAATCGCAAGCATCAAGATGCAGATTGAAGATACAACATCCGAGTTCGACAGAGAAAAACTCCAAGAAAGACTTGCTAAACTCGCTGGCGGCGTAGCAGTTATCAAAGTCGGCGCAGCAACAGAGACAGAACTCAAGGAAAGAAAGCTTAGAATCGAAGACGCACTCAACGCAACTAAGGCTGCAGTTGAAGAGGGTATCGTTAGCGGCGGCGGCGTTGCTCTGGTTAACACAATTCCAGCGGTTACAGCTTATGTTGAAACTCTTACTGGTGATGTTAAGACAGGTGGTGCAATCATCCAGCGTGCACTCGAAGAGCCGGTTAGACAGATTGCAGAGAATGCAGGCCTCGAAGGCAGCGTAGTAGTTGCAGAGGTTAAGAAGTCCGCAGTTGGCACTGGCCTCAACGCTGCAACAGAAGAGTACGTTGACATGATCAAGGCTGGTATCGTAGACCCTGCGAAGGTTACCAGAAGCGCACTTCAGAACGCAGCATCCGCATCCGCAATGCTCCTCACTACAGAGGCAGGTATCGTAGATATCAAGGAACCGATGCCACCGGTAGCTATGGGCGGAGCTAACCCTGCCATGGGCGGCATGGGCGGCATGATGTAAGGCAAACGAAAAATCCTGCGCCTAACGGGATTTGGCTGCGGCCGAAAAATCCGGCGCCTAACGTGCAGATACCGTTTCGCAAAAGATGAATATAATGTGGGGAAGAGAGCAGCAATGCTCTCTCCTCTTTTTGCATTGAACGCTTGACATATACACGCACAGCGGGTATAACAGATATATACCGCATTTGCTTTTCACTTGAGGGGAAAAATGAATTTTACTCGGTTGAAATCGTTGACTATCATTGATTGTGAGCAAGTTTTTGAGAGGTGAAGATTATGAAAAATTTTATTGAGACACCCACGATTAGCGAAATTCTCAAAGAAGAGTTCATGGAACCGATGGGACTGTCGGCATACAAATTAGCACAAGAGATACATGTGCCTGTATCGAGAATTCAAGCTATATTGAACAGTGGCCGAAGGATTACGCCTGACACGTCATTGCGCTTAGCAAGATATTTCGGTGTTTCGGATAGATACTTTCTCGACATGCAGAGCGATATTGACATGCGAAATCTGAAAGCTAAGAAAGAAAAAGAATTTGAGGACATCGTGCCTTATGCGGCTGCAATGTAGCTGATTCAAGAAAAGGAGAAATAAAAATGAAAGTTTATGAAAAGATTACGGATTTAATTGGAAACACGCCGCTGTTGAAGCTGAACGACATTATTGGGGATGCGGATACGAAGGCTGAGATTTACGGAAAGCTTGAGTACTTCAATCCGGCAGGCAGCGCGAAGGACAGAATCGCCAAGGCTATGGTTGATGACGCTGAGGCAAAGGGATTGCTGAAGCCGGGCGCAACCATCATTGAGCCGACGAGCGGCAACACGGGCATTGGCCTTGCGTCGGTTGCGGCGGCGAGAGGCTATAAGATTATCCTGACTATGCCAGAGACTATGAGCGTAGAGCGCCGCAACCTGCTGAAGGCATATGGCGCAGAGATCGTGCTTACACCAGGAGCAACTGGCATGTCTGGAGCAATCGAGAAGGCCGATGAGCTTGCAAAGGAAATCCCGGGAAGCTTCATTCCTGGCCAGTTTGTAAACCCAGCCAACCCAGCCATCCACAAGGCAACGACGGGTCCGGAAATCTGGAGGGACACGGATGGCAAGGTCGACATCTTCGTGGCCGGCGTTGGCACAGGCGGAACGCTCTCTGGCGTTGGCGAATACCTGAAGGAGCAGAACCCGAATGTCAAGATTGTAGCGGTAGAGCCAGCTGGCTCTCCAGTGCTTTCCAAGGGCGTAGCTGGTCCGCATAAGCTTCAGGGAATCGGTGCAGGATTCGTGCCTGAGACTCTGAACACTGAGATTTACGACGAGATCATGCCAATCGAGAACGAAGACGCATTCGAGACAGGCAGAGCGTTCGCTAGAAAGGGCGGCGTGCTCGTAGGCATCACATCTGGTGCGGCGGCTTATGCAGCGCTTCAGCTCGCTAAGCGCCCAGAGAACGCAGGCAAGGTTATCGTTGCGCTGCTTCCAGACACAGGCGAAAGATACCTCTCAACACCGATGTTCACGGAGTAATAAAGCGAAGGGCGGGGAACGATTTCCCCGCTTTTTTCTTGCGCATGGGACTGGGGCGGCGGCGCAGAGGTTGCCACGGCGGACCTCGGGGGCAACCTCTGGCTCCGAGCCCGCACGGGAGCCCAGCGGGGCTCGGAGCGCAGAATATGCCACCCGAGCAACCCGCAGGCATATTCTGCCCGCCGCCGCCCCACCACAGCTGATAAAATTTAGCCGCGCACTTCAAAAAAAGTATGGCATTTCTTTCGCTAATAGGGTAAAATATAGTAAAGATTAGCAACATTTTAGCGTTGATCTGATATATTATATAAGGTAGGAGATTTCATGCACAGTAGGACGGATGCTGAGATAATGAGCTACAAGGTAGAAAGAGACGAAGAAAGAGAACGGGTGCAGCAACTCATGTCAGAGAGAGGCCAGCTCGCAGAATCGCACAAGAGAGACATTTTGCTCTGTGTGCTAGTTTTTGGTGCCACGACAGCAGCATCTTTCTTCTTCCAGAAGAACGCATCCGACCCGTCGCTGAACATAGCAATGCTCTATACGCTCGGAATTTTCATAATCACGAGATACACGAACGGCTACGTTTACGGCATACTTTTCTCGCTTATCTGTATGCTGAGCGTAAACTTTTTCTTCACATATCCGTATCAGGACTTCAACTTCTCAATTGATGGCTACCAGGTTACGTTCATGGGAATGATCGTAATCGGCATTGTCACCTCGGCAATGTCCACGAACATGAAGGAGCAGCAGGCACAGCTTGCCAAGCAGGAGAAGGAGCTGATGGAGGCTCAGAAGGAAAAGATGCGAGCAAATCTGCTCCGCGCGGTTTCGCATGACCTCAGAACGCCGCTCACAGGCATAATCGGAAACAGCCAGTCATACCTCGAGATGGGCGACCAGCTCACCGAGGACGAGAAGACAGAACTCATCACGCACATCAAAGAAGACTCGAATTGGCTCTTGAACATGGTCGAAAATCTGCTCACGGTAACGAGAATCAATAGCGATACGGCATCCGTTGCCAAGTCGCTCGAAGCGGTCGACGAAGTAGTATCCGCGGCGGTTATCCAGTTCAAGAAGAGATTTCCAGACGCGCAGGTTCGCGTCAGGGTTCCAGACGATTTTCTCATGGTCGAGATGGATGCGATGCTCATCGAGCAGGTAATCATCAACATCCTGCAGAACGCCGAGATGCACGCACAGAGCACCAAACCGCATGAGATTACAATAGATGACGACGAAGATTTCGTTTTCATTCACATAAGAGATCACGGCATAGGCATTGCCGAGAACAAGCTTGAGTCAATCTTCGACGGCGAGGGATATCGCAGCGAAGGAATCAAGCCAGACGGATACAAGGGCATGGGAATCGGCCTTTCGATATGCAAGACGATCATCACAGCCCACGGCGGCAAGATAATAGCCGTCAATCACTCAGAAGGAACAGAATTTTGTTTTTCACTGCCGAAGGAAAAAGAGGAGGAATAGGGGATGTACCAGAAAATTTCAGTTTTGATAATAGAAGACGAGAAAAGCATATGCGACTTTATCAGCAAAACCCTCAATTCGCACGAATACAAGGTTTCGGTCGCACATAACGGCAAAGATGGACTTACGATGATTACGTCGCTGCTCCCAGATGTCGTTCTTCTCGACCTCGGACTTCCAGATATGGATGGCATGGACATCATCGCCAAGACTCGCGAATGGTCGAGCCTCCCGATTATAGTTATTTCCGCCAGAACGAAGGAAAAAGAAAAGGTTGCGGCACTCGACGCGGGTGCGGACGATTACATCACCAAGCCATTTGGAACCTTCGAGCTCCTGGCGAGAATTCGCACGGCGGTAAGGCATAACAACAAAATCAGCTCAGATGCTATGAATAGCAACAGACCGTACTCAGCAGACGGACTGGTGATTGACTTTGAGAAGCGAATCGTGACCTACAACGGCGAGGAAATCCACCTTACGAGAGTCGAGTACAAAATCGTTTCCATGCTCGCCAAGAATTCCGGCAAGGTTATCACGTACGACTCGCTCATCAACGAGGTTTGGGGGCCATATGCGGATGACAACAACAGAATCCTCCGCGTAAACATGGCGAACATCCGCCGCAAAATCGAGGAAAATCCAGGCGAGCCGAAGTTCATATTCACAGAGCTCGGCGTCGGCTACAGAATGTTAGAGGATGAGAGCCTCGCAGAATAGGCAGATAGGCAAGGCGGATAGCAAGTGACGAATCCGCCCAATAAATAAACTAGGGATAAATAGCAAAATGACTAACAACATATCAGCAAAAGAGAACAGCTGCGGTCTTCTTGGCCGCAGCTTAAAACATAGTTTCAGCCCAGAAATTCACCGCAGAATTGCAGAACTGACGGGCATAGATTACAGCTACGTAATATACGAGAAAGAACCGGAAGAGGTCGAGGTTTTCGTTAAGGAAGGCGACTGGACAGGGCTTAACGTCACGATTCCGTACAAGGAAACCGTGATGCAGTTCTGCGACGAGATTGCACCAGAGGCGAGAGAAATCGGAGCCGTCAACACGCTCGTAAAGCGCGGCGGCAAGATATTCGGCTACAACACCGACTACTATGGATTCCGCCGCAGCCTCGAAGTATCAGGCGTAGAGATCGCAGGCAAGAAGACTATCGTGCTCGGCAGCGGCGGCGCCTCGAAGGCCGTCTGCAAAGTCCTGAAGGACATGGGTGCCGCGAGCGTCGACGTGGTGAGCAGGACGGGCAGGCTGAATTACGACAACCTGAGCGAGCGGCGGGATGCGGAGATACTGGTGAACACGACACCGGTCGGCATGTATCCGAACACAGGTGTTTCCGCAGTTTTCCCAGCGAGCTTCCCGAAGATACAGTGGGCGGTGGACGTAATCTACAATCCGCTCAGGACGAACTTCCTCTGTCAAGCCACGAAGGCGGGAATCAACTCGCTCAGCGGGATGAAGATGCTCGTATTCCAGGCGGTTGCGGCGGCAGAGTTTTTCCTCGATACGGAGATTGATAAGGAAGTCGCACTCGCAATCGACAGCGAGCTTTCTCTCGGCAAGAAGAACTGCGTGCTCATCGGAATGCCGGGAGTTGGCAAGACGACGGTCGGGCAGATTCTCGCAGCTGAGCTCGGCAGAGAATTCTACGACGTGGACGAGATGATCGTCGCCATGGAAGGCAGGACGATTCCAGAGATATTCGCCGAGGAGGGCGAGGAAGGATTCCGACGCTACGAGTCCGAGGCGGTTGCCGAGGTTTCTAAGGTGACGGGCGCTGTAATCGCGTGTGGCGGCGGCGTAATCACAAGAGAAGAGAATTACTACCAGCTTGCCGAGAACGGTCATATTATTTTCCTCGACCGAGACATTAGCTTGCTTTCGTCGGATGGCCGCCCGATAAGCCAGGCGATTCCAGCCGCGATACTCTACAAGCAAAGGCTACCATTATATACGGCCTGGGCTGACGACATGGTCAAGATGGCGAATGACTCGCCAGAAGAAGCGGCGATGCAGATAATCGAATTGATGAAATAGACGAAAACGAAACCCCTTGATTGTTCAAGGGGTTTCGCCGTGCAAAGAAGTTTTTTGCAATAAATTTTAGTTTTAATTTTCTATCTATTATATATAGTACATCTTTTATTTGTTTGGTAACTTGTCAAGGTTTGCAAAGTGTTCCTTCGTCAGCTTGAATACTACTGGTGACAGAGCGAACAATGCGATAAAGTTAGGAATTGCCATCAGTCCGTTGAGTGTGTCAGCGATATCCCAAACAGCATCGATAGGGCTTACGCAGCCGATAACGATAACGATGCAGAATACAATCTGATAAGGCTTTACTGCCTTCATGCCGAACAGGAACTGAATGCAACGAGTTCCGTAAAGCGACCAACCAAGGATTGTGGAATATGCGAAGAGCATAAGTGCAACCGCTACGAAGATAGTCGAAAGCGTGTCGCCCCAGATTGTTCCGAATGCTGCCGTGATGAGCTCACTGCCTGGCTTCGTGCCGAATCCGATGTCTACGCCGCTGATGATAATTGTAAGTGCTGTAAGCGAGCAGATAACGATTGTGTCTACGAATACTTCGAAGATACCGAACAGACCCTGATGAACAGGAGTCTCGCAATTAGCTGCAGCGTGTGCGATAGGAGCAGAACCGAGACCAGCTTCGTTGGAGAATGCGGATCTTCTAAGGCCCCAAACGATAGCGTTCTTAAGAAGGATACCGCTACCAGCGCCGAGTACTGCCTGTGGGCTGAATGCTGCTACGAAAATCTTGCTGAATGCATCTCCGATGCTGCTAATGTTACCGAAGATAACAACGAGCGTGAAGATGATGTATGCGATACTCATAACTGGAACGAGTTTCTCAGCTACGGAACCGATTCTCTTGATTCCGCCGAACAGTACGAGTGCTGTCAAGGAAGCAAGTGCGATACCGATGATCCAGTCAGCAGCTGTTTCGGAGAAGTTCGGAGCAAGGAGTGCGATTGCGCCCTTCAGCGATCCGTTGATGGAGTTCGCCTGGGACATGTTGCCGATACCGAATGCTGCGAGCGAAGCGAATACGCAGAACATAACTGCCAGCCACTTCCACTTAGGTCCGAGACCGTTCTTGATGTAGTACATTGGTCCGCCAACCCAGTCACCCTTTTCATCTTTCTCTCTATATCTGATGGAAAGTGTAACCTCGGCGTATTTGATAACCATGCCAAGGAGTGCTGCACACCACAGCCAGAAGATGGCACCGTAGCCGCCGAGCGCGATAGCCTGAGACGTACCTACGATATTACCAGTACCAACTGTGCCAGCCAGCGCTGTACATACAGCCTGGAGCGGGGTAACTTCACCCTCACCAGCGTCGTTCTTTTGGAAAATTTTACCGAATGTGTTCTTCATCGCATAGATGAAGTGACGGAACTGGATAGCTCCGGAACCGATGGTGTAGTACAAGCCTCCCACGAATACACATGGCAGAAGGATGTAAATCCACGCCACGGTGTTTAGCGTGCCTGTAAAAAATGAGTATAATGCCTGCATGCTAAGTCCTCTCTTTCTTGAAATAATATGATGCATTAGATGTATTATTACGCTATCAATTATACACGATAAAGCGTTAAAAGGCAATAGCTTGCACGCAATTCAATACAAGTATACAAAATCTGAACAATCCCTAAGCGAAGCCCGTTGAGAGTCCTGGCTGG
>CAVEOR010000031.1:0-8817 GCA_963617285.1 Anaerovoracaceae bacterium
CTGGAACAATGCTAAGGCTGCTGAGGAAAGGGATAGAGTAAAGCATGATGTTAGCACGGGATTTGAACAGCTGTAGCGGCGCGGCCGCAGGCGGCGGCTGCGAAGGACTTGGTGCCGCCGCAGCAGACCTGGGCACCCTGCGCCTGGCGGGCGTAGTCCGCGAATCGATCGTCGACGGCCCAGGCCTAAGGTTCACGATCTTCTGCCAAGGTTGCCCGCACGGCTGCGAAGGCTGCCACAACCCAGCGACCCACGACTTCGCGGGCGGCTACGATTGCGATATAGCCAAGATTCTCGCCGCTATCGACGAGAATCCGTTGCTCGACGGAGTGACATTCAGCGGCGGCGAGCCCATGTGCCAGCCAGAAGCTTTCCTGACCATCGCGCGCGAGGTGAAGAAGAGAGGCCTCAATATCGTAGCCTTCACCGGCTACCTGTACGAGGAACTGCTCGAAATGGCGAAGACGGATGCCGCACTCAGCGAGCTTCTGCCGCTAATCGACCTTTTGGTGGACGGACCGTTCGTGCTCGGCGAAAGGGATCTGACGCTGAAGTTCCGCGGTAGCGCGAACCAGAGGGTTATAGATGTCCCGAAATCGCTTGCGAGCGGAGAAGTTTGTATCGCCGAAGAGCATATGTAGCGCATTTGAGCGATTTCTTCAAATCTTTTTGCTGGAAATGAAAAAAATTGCTTGAAACGGGCGGAAGCTTGTGATATAATGGCTCTTGTTCGAGTGCGAACACAACGAAAATAGAATGCAATTACGCTTAATATACTAAAGGAGGTGCGGTAAATGTCAAGAAAATGCGAAATCTGCGGAAAAGGTCAAGTATCTGGAAACAGCGTATCCCATTCCGTAAGACATACAAGAAGAAAATGGAACGCTAACATTCAATCTGTAAGAATTGCTGACGAAAACGGAACAGTTAGAAGAGCAAACGTATGCACGAGATGCATCAGATCGAACAAAGTAAACCGTGCCATCTAATTTTTTATGTAATCAAAGATCCGCGAAGAATACTTTGCGGATTTTTTGTTTTTTGTACTATGAACATGGTAGACTGATAGAATGATAACAGGCAATAGGAGGTAATGAAATGTATGACAAACTTATCATAAACGGCGAGTACCCAGACTTTAATGAGGGTAAGCTCATCCGCGCTAACATCGGAATCGAGGGCGGCAAAATCGCATATATAGGAACCGAGTGTCCAGAAGCTGCCGAAACAATCGACGCATCTGGCAAGGTAGTTTCCCCAGGGTTTATAGACATCCACATGCATGAGGAGGATTTTGCAAAGGAAGGCAAGGAGTATATCGTCTCCCGCATGATGCTCGAGATGGGCGTAACGACTGTGGTTGGCGGAAATTGCGGCGTGCAGTACCAGCCGCTCGCAGATTTCAAGGCGGTTATCGAAGAACTCGGAGGCTGCCCAGTCAACTACATCATGCTTGCAGGCTACAATCAGCTTAGAACAGCTATGGGAATCGGCAGATATCAGCATCCGTCCCAGAAGCAGATGGACGAGCTCCGCGAGCAGCTCAAGGGCGAGCTTGCCGAGGGAGCTTACGGAATTTCTTTCGGAATCGAGTACGACCCTGGTATCACTTTCGACGAGATGCTCAGTGCCGCCAAGGCTACGGATAATCCGCATCATTTCCTTGCGGCTCATTATAGGGATGAGACGAAGAAGGATGACCTCTTCAATATCGAGGAACTCATCAGATTCGCCGAGATGATTCCGCAGAAGTTTCAGATTTCGCATCTTTCGAGCTGCTCAGCGACTGGCAGCATGAAGGAAGCTCTTGAGTGTATAAATGCGGCGATGGAGAAGAATCCACGCCTCAATTACGATACATATCCTTATAACGCTTTCTCAACCCACATCGGCTCGGCTGTGTTCGAGGACGGCTGTCTCGAAGGCTGGGGCAAGGACTATAGCGATATTCTCCTGACCGACGAGCCGTATAAGAATGTATATTGCACGAAGGAAATCTTCGAGGACGCAAGGGCAAATTATCCGAAGATGCTTGCGGTGGCCGCTGTTATGAACGAGGATGAGATTACGGCCGCCATAGTAAATAAGAACGGAATGGTAGCAAGCGACGCGATCATAAATGGCGGCAGCGGCCACCCGAGAGCAGCGGGCACGTTCCCAAGGCTCCTCGGCAAATACGTTCGCCAGGAACGAGCCCTCCCGATGATAGACGCCCTCCGCAAGATCACCCTCGAGCCTGCGCAGC
The DNA here is from genome assembly GCA_963617285.1 of Anaerovoracaceae bacterium. Lineage (GTDB taxonomy): Bacteria > Bacillota > Clostridia > Peptostreptococcales > Anaerovoracaceae > CAG-238. The sequence goes on from CAVEOR010000031.1 coordinate 2,246, forward strand.
GCCTCGAGCTCGACCGGAAAGGGAGAATCGAGCTCGGCTGCGACGCCGATATCACGATTTTCGATCCTGAAACCATAATCGACAAGGCCGACTTCACGGAACTGCGCCCACCGGAGGGCATTGAAACCGTGCTAATCGCTGGCCAGTGCGCCCTCGCAGGCGGCAAGGTGCAAACCGAACACGCAGGACGCTTCATCTCCAAATAAGTTCCTATTGTAAATCGCGCGCGGATGGGGTATAATTTTGGCGAAAGGAATAAGAGATACACATGGATGAGCATAGCGCAAGAAACATTTTTATCGTGAACCCGAAGGCGGGCCAAGGCAAAGGCAATGTCAAGTTCACCGACCATATCAAGCAGGAGGCTGAGGCGCTCGGAATTCCAGTCGAGATCTACATGACAGCTGGAGTTGGCGACGCGGAGATTCTCGCAAGACAGATTGCAAGCGAGGTTACTACGCCGACTAGAATCTACGCATGTGGCGGAGACGGAACAATGAACGAGGTTCTGAACGGGGCAATCGATAACGAGAATATCGCCGTTGGACTTTTGCCGATTGGCACGGGCAACGACTTCTGCAGGAACTTCCCAGAGGCGGGCGACTTCCTCGACATAGCGGCACAATTGCAGGCAGTCAGCGTGAAATGCGACGCGATTAGGTACACTGGCAAGCTTGCGGGCGAGGAGAAAACCCGCTATTGCGCGAACATGTTTAATATAGGCTTTGATTGCAACGTCGTTGACTTGACCGCGACCATGAAGACATATCCGTTAATCTCTGGCTCCTTTGCTTACCTCATGTCGGTTGCAACGATGGTTGTCAAGAAAAAGGGGGCGAATCTCAAGGTCGAGGTTGACGGAGAGGTGAGACACGACGGACCGCTGCTTTTGACTGCGGTTGCAAACGGATGCTTCTGCGGCGGTGGAGTCAAGAGCTCGCCAGAAGCCAGAACCGATGACGGTCTCATGGACTATAACATCATCCGCGACGTCAAGAGAACGGAGTTCATCAAACTCTTTCCTAAGTATGCCAAGGGCACTCACACGGTTGTCCCTGGGATTGAGAGAATTCTCGACACCGGAAAGGCGAAGAAGATTGCAATTACCCCTAATGAAGGCGTAATGAGGCTTTGCACGGACGGAGAAATCGTGGATGCAGGCAGGGTAGAGATGGAAATCGTGCCGAGCGCATTCAATTTCCTCGTGCCGCCAGCAAGCAAATAAAGCGAGCAAATAAATTTACAAGGAGAAAGTCGATGGCACTTGAGAGAAAAAACGACCTCGGAACAATTAAATTAGATGACTACGTCTTCGCGCAGATTGTCCGTGCGGGTTTTTCAACGTGCCAAGACAAGGCTTTCCACGCATCCGAGAAGGGCAAGCTCCTCGGTAATCAAGGCGTTGCGACGGGCGTTGGCGATATTTCATCAAACATCAAAGTCAGCGAAACCGAAGATCGCTACGAGCTTGAAATCTACACGATCATCCTCTTCGGCGAGAGTATAAGGCAGACATCCAAGGAAATCCTCGACTATATTGAGTATGAGATGAAAGGACTTTTTCCAGAAAAAGGCGGCAAGATAACGCTGAAAATCGTCGGAATCATGGGCATCAAGTCCAAGAGAATCGTGCCGCGCGACTTAAAGGTAGTTAGAAGATATGAACCTCAAAGATAGCATTTCCTGCCTGAGCGGCGTAGGAAAGAAAAGGGCTGAGGCTCTGAAAAAACTGAATATAGAAACTATAGAAGATTTGCTTTACTTCTTCCCGCGGAGATACGAGGACAGGAGAACGCTCATGCCAATCATGCAGGCACCCATGGATACGGACGTGCTCATAGCAGGCAGGGTCACATCCTCGGCTTTCTCCGGCAATCCTCGCAGCAGAGCGAGGCTCCTCAAGGTCAGAATTGAGGACAACACGGGAACGGTGGAGCTTATCTTTTTTAATGGAAAATATCTAGCGAATTATATAAAAATCGGAATGGATATCGTGGCATACGGCAAAATCACGCTGCGAGGCGGGATGCGGCAGATGGTGCACCCGGAATTCCATGCGTTAGGCGACAAAGGCGATATCCGCGGGCTGATTCCTGTCTATCCGCTGACGGAGGGCATAGGGCAAGGACAGATGCGAGGCTGGCAGGCGGAGCTGAAGGCCGAGGAGGTTGCGGGCGAAGTAGCGGAGTGGCTACCAAGCTGGATTACAGATAAATGCAAGCTCTGCAGCCCTAGGCACGCGCTTTCGAATATTCATTTCCCTGAGCAGGAGAGGAGCTTCTCCGAGGCGAAATACCGCCTCATTTTCGAGGAATTGCTCACGCTGCAGACGGGACTTCTCTATATCAAAAGCGGCAGCAAGAAAAACGAGAACGCGACGGTTTCTGCGGCAAAGATCAGCGTCGAAGAGTTCGAGAAGGCGCTCGGATTCACGCTGACGGATAGCCAGAGAAAGGTTTTCGCTGAGATAGAGGCTGACATGGAGAGCGACAAGTGCATGAACAGGCTCGTGCAGGGCGACGTAGGCTCCGGCAAGACGGCGGTCGCAGAACTCGCCATGTACAAGGCCTGCAGAAGCGGATTTCAGGCGGCTATGATGGCACCGACAGAACTGCTGGCGAAACAGCATTTCGCGGGGCTAAAACGCAATTTCGAGCCTTTCGGGCTGAATGTCGCGTTGCTCTCGGGCTCGGCGGGCATCAAGGAACGCAGAGAAGTCCTCGAGGGGCTCGAGTCGGGAGAGATAGACATTCTCGTCGGCACGCACGCGCTCATCCAGGATGATGTGAAGTTTGCAAGCCTGGGACTCGTCATCACGGACGAGCAGCACAGGTTCGGCGTGAACCAGCGCGAACTTCTCTCAGCGAAGGGCACGAATCCAGACATACTCGTAATGACGGCGACGCCGATTCCGAGAACGCTGGCTGTCGTGCTGTACGGCGACATGGATATTTCGATTATCGACAGCCTCCCGAAGGGTCGCAAGCCGATCAAGACCTATTCGCGGAAGGAAAACGCTCGCGGCAAGATATATGACTTCGTGCGGACGCAGGTGAAGGCGGGCAGACAGGCATATGTCGTAGCGCCGCTAATCGAGGAGTCCGAGAAGATAGACTGCCGCTCGGCTGAGGAAATATACGACGAGCTCAGAAGCCGCTATAGAGATGTGAGATTCGGCTTCGTGCACGGCGCAATGAAGCAGGTCGAGAAGGACGAGGTTATGGAAAGCTTCGCGTCGGGCGATATAGATGTGCTCGTCTCGACTGTAGTTATAGAAGTAGGAATCGACGTGCCGAACGCGACCGTCATGGTAATAGAAAACAGCGAGCGGTTCGGCCTGGCGCAGCTGCACCAGCTCAGAGGCAGGGTCGGCAGAGGAAGCGAGCAATCGTACTGCATCCTCGTTTCCGACAGCGATAGCAAGGTCGCGGTGCAGAGGAATAACATCATGTGCCAGACGACGGATGGCTTCGTCATTGCGGAGGAAGACCTGAAGCTCAGGGGACCTGGCGAGCTCTTCGGGACGAAGCAGCACGGGCTTCCGGAGCTGAACATAAGCGACCTCGTCAAGAACGCGAAGATTCTCGAGCAGACGAAGGCAATTGCTGCGGAGATAATCGAGAGAGACCCGAACCTTGCGGATGCCGAGAATGTCGGAATAAAGGAACATGTTCAGAAAATGTTCGGCGAAAATATACGATTACGGCTGTAGAACTAGAAGAAAGGAAATTATATGCGAATTATAACTGGTGAATTTAAGGGCAGACGGCTGGAGATGCCTGTCGGATATGATGTGAGACCGACGACGGAGAAGGTGAAGGAGGCGCTCTTTAGCATGATTGCGGGCAACGTGTATGATGCGATTTGCGTGGACCTCTTCAGCGGTACGGGAAACCTCGGACTCGAGGCGATTTCTCGCGGCGCGGAGAAGTGCTACTTCGCGGACAACAGCAGGACGAGCATTGACATCACGAAAAGAAATATCGCGATGTGCAGAGCTGAGGATAGGTCCGTGGTAATCGCGGGCGACTTTGAGCGCGCGCTTAATCACATCGCCGCAAAGGGAGAGAAGATCGACGTTTTCTTCCTCGACCCGCCTTACCGCAAGGGGCTTTATGAGAAGTGCTTCGAGCAGATCAGAGACCTTGGAATTCTGGCGGAGGAAGGCATCATAGTAGCCGAGCACGAGGCGAAGGACGAGTTTGCGGACGAAATCTGCGGCTTCGAGAAACTCCGCGACAAGAAATACGGTAAGATTGGAATTTCGATTTACGGATAGATGAATTTTATTGAAAATTCTTGCCTATGAACCGAGCTTATGGTAAAATCTTTGGTAGAATGCAGGGAGGCAGTTATGGCAACGAAAGCTTTGTACGCTGGCTCGTTCGACCCACTGACGCTGGGGCATCTCGATATAATCGAGCGGGCGGCTAATTTATTTGATGAAGTCGTGGTCGGGGTTGTTGTGAACCTCGAGAAGCACAGTTTTTTCTCGTTTGACGAGCGCATGGAGATGATCGAGCACGTTACGGCGCATCTACCGAATGTTTCCGTGGGTGAATGCGAGGGGCTTTTGGCGGAATATGTGAACTCAAACGGCTTCAATGTGGTCGTGCGGGGACTTCGCGATGTCGGGGATCTCGGCTCGGAGCAGCAGATGGCTCAGCTCCACAGACACCTATACAAGCCGGGCACGGAGACGGTTTTCCTCATGGCCGACGCGAAATACGCGTTTATCAGCTCGACGATGGCTAAGCAAGTTATCTCACTGGGCGGCGACGGCACATGCCTCGTTCCGCCGTATGTTCTGGAAGCAATGAAAAGGAGATTGAAATAATGGATAATACAATCAGAGTTATGGAATTACTGGAAGATCTCGAAGATGTTATCGAAAACGCGACAAAGGTTCCTATGATGAACAAAATCATGATTGAGCCTGCAGATGTTAGTGATGTCCTCAAAGACATCAGATTATCGCTTCCAGATGATATCCAGCAAGCAAAGTGGATTCGCGACGAGAGAGACCGCATACTTGCTGAGGCCAAGGAAGAATACGCGAGAATAATTCGCGAGGCGCAGAAGCAGGCCGATGCGCTCGTTGAGGAGAATGCAATCACCACTAGGGCTCAGAAGCTGGCACAGGAGATCAAGCAGGATGCCGAGATGCAGGCAAGCTACCTGAAGATGAGGACATATGACTATGTCGACAAAATTCTCTACGACATGCAGCAAAACATGGACATGATCAATGCGAGGTATATCGCCGTAATGCGTGCCAACATCGAGGATACATTTAATCAAGTAGACGAAACACTCAAAAGTAACCGCAATGAAATCGCGCACCTCGCAGAGATGACTCAAAGAGAGATTAATAGCCGCGAGGAGCAGTAGGTAAATAAATGCAAAAAAAGCAAAGGGAAAATTCTGGCAAAGTCGGAAAGGCTGAAGGCGCTGGGAATGTCGAGCTCAATTTCTTCAACGTGGCCTTGATGTTTGTCGGTGCTATCATGGGCGCTGGATTCGCGTCGGGCAGAGAACTGTGGCAGTTCATGGGCATTTTCGGAGCGAAGGGGCTTATCGGAACGTGCTTCGTTGCGATTTGCTTCGTCGTACTCGGATTCATGGCATCATACATAGCCCGCGCGAAGAACACGAACGACTTTGCAATTATAATAACGCCCGCAGGGCACCCCAAAATCCAGAAATGCATAAGCGTCTTTATGTCGGTTATGCTTTTTTCTGTTCTGGTGACAATGTCGGCGGCTGGTGGGGCGCTACTCAATCAAAATTATGGGATCAGCAGGATTTTCGGCGGCGTAATCATATGCTTTTTAGTTACGATTACGGTGCTCGGGGATTTCGAGAGGGTTTCGCATGTGTTCCGATATGTGATGCCCGTGCTTTTCGTGCTTGCGGTTGCGACGAGTATCATAATAATATGTACGGATTTCGGCGATCTCGGCTATCATCAGGAAGTGGAGCCTGCGGCGATGGCTCCGAACTGGATACTCGGTGCGCTGCTGTATATCTCGTATAACCTGCTGGCTATGATTCCTATCATATCCAGTTCGTCTATTCATGCGAAGAGCGAGAAACATGCCTTGACTGGGGCCTCGCTCGGCGGCGTGATGGTCGGCGTGCTTGCGCTTGTGATAATCTGTGCGCTGCAGAGCGACATGAGTTTCGCGGACATCAACGACATGCCAATGCTCGCTTATGCGCAGCTCATCTCAAAGCCTGTCGGACTCATATACTCGGTTGTGCTGTTTGCGGCGATTTACTGCGCGGCGACGAGCAATTTCTACGGGTTCACGACGAAGATTCCTGCGGGGCCGAAGAAGAGCAAGATCATAATTCTCGCGGTCGCCGCGGCGTTCTTGCTGGGGCTGCTCGGGTTCAAGAACATAGTCGCATATATGTTTAGCGCGGAAGGGTACCTGGGATTCGTAATCATTGCAATGCTCGTGGTGAACTTCGTGCAGACGTGGCGAGCGAAGCACGAGACAAAATAGCAAGCTAATCTGAAAATACGGAAATTAGAAAAAGTATAAGCAATACAAATACAGGAAAAG
>CAVEOR010000031.1:8903-11403 GCA_963617285.1 Anaerovoracaceae bacterium
TTGATATATAATATTGAGCTCGTTCTTTCTGAAGAGGGACGGTCTCTAGATTATATTCTCATGTCGCACACGCATTACGACCATATCGGAGCGCTTCCTTACGTGCTCGAGAAATGGCCTGGTGCAATCGTTTGCGGAAACGAGAAGGCAATGCACGTGTTCGAGAGCCAGACGGCGCTTGCGACTATGAAGAGCCTCGGTGATGCGGCTTGCCAATCATATAGAAATGGTGAGATCAAGATAATAACTGACGGCATGAGGGTTGATCAGGTAGTGAAGGAAGGCGATGTGATTTCGCTAGGCGATAAGTCCGTCAGGGTTATCGAGTGCAAAGGACACACGGATTGTTCGCTCGCGTATCTCATTGAGCCTGACAAGGTGCTGTTTGCCTGCGAGTCAACGGGCACGCTCAGAGGCCCTGGCAGGATTCACACGGCGCCGCTGAAGAGCGTGGACGATTGCATCGCTTCCGCGCACAAGATCAAATCACTGGATTATGATACGATTATCATGCCGCACTATGGCGTTTGTCCGCCTGAGCACAGGTACGATATCATAGACCTGTACTTGCAGGAGCAGCAGATTGAGAAGGAGCTGATTGAGAGCGGCATTGCAGAAGGGCTCTCGGCGGACGAGCTGTTCGAGCGGCACAAGGCTCACTACTGGACGGAAGGGCGCGCGAAAGCTCAGCCGTACCAGGCATACGCGATGAACGCGAAAATCATAATCGCGCAGCTGCTGCGCAAACACGCGCAATAAGTGTGAAGTTTGGAGAGTGAAGAGTGGAGAGTGACTTTTTGAAGCTGTGTGACCGTTTTAACAAATTCGAACCGAAAAAGTCACGGAAATCGACAAAAATCGTGACCTATTGATGAAAAATCGAGTCAAAAAGTCACGCCTCTCTGACGCCTGTGATAGGTGATTAGGTTTGCCCGCTTCTGTTGCGGGTTTTTTGTTGCTTGGGGCTTGGGGCGCGGCTGCGGAATTGCTCCTTCGGAATGCCTTGGGAGCAATTCCGTGGCCGCAAGGCTTCTGAGGACTTGGTGCCTTGCGGCCGTTGCGGGCGGAGCCCGCAACCAGCCGCGCCCAAGCCTGCAGCACGAACGGCGCGACCGTTGCAATTGCTTTAATTTGGTAGATTGTTAGATGACTCAATTGTTTTGTTCAAAAAAAGTGTTTTTTTGTAGAAACACTTGAAAATGGGGTATAGAGTGTTATGATTTAATAGAAATTTTAATTCATAATTATACTTACGAGGTGAACAAAAATGGAAAATAACAAGAAATTGGTTATTGATCCAAAATGGTGTAAGGGTTGCGGAATCTGCGTTGCATTTTGCCCGAAGAACGTGCTCGGCCTTGAACACGAGAAGATCAAAATCGTAAACCCTGACGCTTGCGTATTTTGTGGAATGTGCGAACTTCGCTGCCCAGATTACGCGATTTATATTGACGAGGAGGAGAAATAATGGCTAAGAGATTTCAATTATTACAAGGAAACGAAGCCGTTGTAGAGGGAGCTATCGCAGCAGGAATGCGTTTTTACTCTGGCTACCCAATCACTCCTTCGACAGAAATTGCAGAGAGAAGTGCAGTTAGACTTCCGCAGGTAGGCGGCAAGTTTATTCAGATGGAAGACGAAATCGGCGGAATCGCTGCGGCGCTCGGAGCATCCGTTGCAGGACTCAAGTCCATGACAGCAACATCCGGCCCGGGATTCTCCCTTAAGCAGGAGAACATCGGCTACGCATCGATCGCCGAAATTCCAATCGTTATCGTAGACGTACAGAGAGAAGGTCCATCCACAGGACTTCCGACATCCCCATCCCAGGGCGACCTCATGCAGTCCAAGTGGGGCACTCACGGCGACCACCCGGTTATCGTAATTTCCCCATCATCGGTACAGGAATGTTACTCCGAGACGGTTAGAGCATTCAACATGGCAGAGCGTTTCAGAGTTCCAGTTATCTTCCTCATGGACGAAATCATCGGCCACCTCAGAGAGGGCTGCGAGATGATCCCAGCAGAGGAGCTGACGATTTCCAACAGACGTGTTGACCGTAGCTTCAACGGCACGCTCGCATATGCGGTTCAGGAAGGCAACTACGTTCCAGAATACGCTCCATTCGGTTCGGGCGACCACTTCAACGTAACGGGACTTTTCCACGACCTCGACGGATTCCCAACCAACGATAACGGAATCACTGACAACCAGGAAAGAAGACTTCTCGACAAGATCAGAATGAGAAGAGATCGTATCCAGAAATGGGAAGAAGTGGACTGCGAAGATTGCGAGACCATGATTATCTGCTTTGGTGGAACAGCCAGAGCCGTAGAAGGCGCAATCGAGGAATCGCACAAGTTCGACTCCATCAAGATAGGCATGTTCAGACCGATCACAGTATGGCCATTCCCAGAAGAGGCCCTGCTGAAGGTCATCAAAAATAACAAACATCTCAGACAAATCATCGTAGCTGAGCACAACGACGGCCAGATGCTCC
>CAVEOR010000032.1:0-723 GCA_963617285.1 Anaerovoracaceae bacterium
CTCAAGGTTTGCTTCACAGGGCCGCGAGGCAAACGTGATCCATTGACCGGTGCCTCCGCGCCTAGCTGTTCAGCCGCACCCATCGTGGGAAGTTCTTCGCGCTCCTGCGGGAAAGCACTCGCCCCAACACATATGCGCTACAGGCATGCTGTTAACTCAGAGCGGTAGGGATTGTCTTCGCCAATCCCGATTTTATTGCGCTGGGTGTGCAACCTGTTAGGTTCTGGACGCGCGTGCAGAAGTTATGGCAAATTGGCGAGTTGTGTGATTTCCAGCGAATTCGACAAGAGCGGCGGGTATCGTGCAATCCGAGCGGAACGTCCTCGTCACTGAGAACTTCTAGCCACTCAGGGTTTGCTTCACAGGGCCGCGAGGCAAACGTGATCCATTGACCGGTGCCTCCGCGCAAGAACGATTGTTTTTTGCGTTATTGAATCTGTACGGTTTATTGGGACATAAAAAACTTGTTTGCACAAGTTGTACAAACAAGCTTTTTCTTAACTCTTCTGCTCTGCATTCAGGCGGGCGCAGCTACAGATTCTCCTTGATTGCAGCGAGAAGCTCTTCGTATGTTTCTACCGCTGGCACGTCTGGGTTCGCCTCTTTGATGGCGTCGGTCGTCCTGAAGAGGAAGCCAGCCTTGCTGGCCTTAATCATGCCGAGGTCGTTGAAACTGTCGCCGGATGCGATGGTGTCGAAGCCGATTGCCTGCAGGCCTTTGAC
>CAVEOR010000032.1:733-10395 GCA_963617285.1 Anaerovoracaceae bacterium
AGTGCCTAGCTGCTCCTGCGGAAAGCACTCGCCCCAACACATATGCGCCGCTAGGCACATAAATTATGGATAGAAATAAGGAGGTTGAGATTATGTTATTTACTACCAGAACGGCGGCGCTGATGGGTATCGACGGTGTCAGCGTCAATGTGGAAGTCGATGTTTGCCGCGGGCTGCCGGCGTTTCATGTTACGGGGCTCGGGGATACGGCGGTCAAGGAGGCAGCCGACAGGGTTCACAGTGCGATTATCAATTGCGGGTTTTCGTATCCGAAGGGTCGCATCACTGTGAACCTGTCGCCTGCGTGGCTGCATAAGAAAGGCAGCCACTACGATTTTGCGATTGCTGCTGGAATCCTCAATGCTGAGGGCAAAATCGTGTGCGACGACCTCGACAGGAAGGCGTTTATCGGGGAGCTGGGGCTCGATGGCAGGATTCTTCCTGTCAAAGGTATCCTGCCGATGGTGAAGGCGCTCGCCGACGAGGTGGACGAGATTTACCTAGCGGAGGGCAATTGCAAGGAGGCGAGCCTTGCGGCGGCTATCGGCGGGGCGGAGATTTTTGCGGCCGGTAGCCTGCCGGAGGTTGTGGACATACTGAACGGCGACATGCCGAAGGTGAAGTATGTCCCACAACCGTCCAGCAGCGAAATCGCGCGCGAGGTTCTGGACTTCGCCGACGTCAAGGGACACTGGGCGGCGAAGGAGGCAATCGTGACCGCGATTTCGGGCGGGCACGGGCTGCTGCTGTGCGGCTCGCCTGGGACGGGCAAAAGCATGCTCGCCAAGCGCATCCCAGGGATTCTCCCGAAGATGACCAGAGAGGAATCCCTGGAGACTTCGATGGTCTATTCGCTTCTGGGCAAGTTAGATGATAATCGGCCGGTGATAGAGGAGCGGCCGTTCAGACAGATAGACAAGGAGGCGACGCGAATGGCCATCCTCGGTGGCGGGCAGCAGCCCGTGCCTGGCGAGGTTTCGCTCGCGCATAACGGCATCCTCTTCATGGACGAGTTCCTCGAATTCACGCGTGCACAGATTGAGTTCCTGAGGCTGCCGATTGAAGAGGGCAGGGTCGTGATTCACCGCCGCGGAACGAACTACGTGTTTCCGTCGCGCTTCACGCTGGTCGCCGCTTCGAACCCGTGCAAGTGCGGCTATCTCGGCGACCCATATAAGGAATGCAAGTGCTCGCAGACGGAAATCGACCGCTACAGAGCGCGGCTTTCTGGACCAATCGCCGAGCGTATCGACATGTTCATGCAGATAACCCGCGTCGATTACAGCGAGCTGACCGCGGCCACATCTGAGTCGACGGCGGAGATGGCTGAGCGAGTATTGCAGGCGCGGGAAATCCAGAAGGAACGTTTCAAGGGCAGGAGTTTCGATGTGAACGCGAGGATGCAGCCGAGCGATTTGAAGGAGTTCTGTGCGCTCGGCGGGGCGGAAGCTGACTTCATGCAGAAAATCTACGAGAAGCAGCACCTCAGTCCGCGCCGCTACCACAAGATTCTGAAGACCGCCCGCACCATAGCGGACGTAGCAGGCAGCAAAGAAATTCAAATCGTGCACCTCTCGTCAGCTTTCGGTTATACGAATTTCTAAGCGGTATCAGACAGGCAGGGCTGACGAATTAAATATATTTAATAATTATATTTTTTATTTTCCCCGCCCGTGTGTTGGGAGAGATTAGATTTTAGATAAGAAGAAATTGTGGCCTGCTTTCGGCGGGCAGGGGGTAAAGATGAGAGAGAACATTATAAAAATCAAAAAGGGCGAGGCGGCCTACCCGGAGAAATTGGCACTCATTCAGGAGGCGCCGGAGCAGCTCTATTGCATTGGGAATATCGAGCTTTTGCAGAAGCGGTCGATTGCGGTCGTTGGGTCGCGCAAGTGCAGCGAGTATGGCAAGCAGGTCGCAATGCGAATCGGCGGGGCGGCGGCGCAGAACGGCCTCGTCACGGTCAGCGGAATGGCTCGCGGCATAGATTCGTATGCGCATCTCGGGGCTTTGAAGAAAGGCGGAGAGACGATCGCGGTGCTTGCGTGCGGCGTCGACGTTTGCTATCCGCAGACGAATTGGAAGCTGTATGAGCAAATCAAACAGGAAGGCCTGGTGATTTCCGAGATGGAGCCGGGCACGCAGGCGCTGCCGTTCATGTTTCCGCTGCGAAATCGAATTATCTCCGGGCTTTCGGAGGCGGTTGCTGTTACGGAGGCTGGGACGGGGAGCGGCGCGCTGATTACGGCTGAGTTCGCCGCGACGCAAGGGCGCGAGGTTTTCTGCGTGCCTGGGAACATCACGAACCAATACAGCCTCGGAAGCAACAAACTCCTCATGGATGGCGGCAGGGCAATCGCGGTCGTGGACGATATTTTCACGGAAATCGGGATCATGCCGAAGAGCTCGCCCGAGGAGCTGGCGGGGCTTGGCAAGGACGAGGCGGAGATATATAATATAGTGAAGGAAAACGGCGAGACGACGGTCGATTTCCTCTGCCAGCTCCTGCACAAAGACGCCTCGACGATCAACGGAATCGTGGGCATTCTCGAGATCAAGGGGATGGTCAATTACGTGTACGGAAAAATTTTTGTTGCAAAATTTTAGAATCCGTACTATTATATAGTCTTGAAAATGATATTCGGTCCAGAGCATGGAATCGAATATACATTTTCAAGAGAAACTAAGTTACGATTATATATACTTGAAAACGGAATTTGAACCAGACCATCAAACAAATTACCGCTTTCAAGAAATCCTAAGTTACAATCTAGACTTGAAAACGGAATTTGAACCAGACTGTCAAGCAAATTACCATTTTCAAGAAAAGCTAAGCTATCGTAATTTATAAAATCAGAACTGAAAGTACAATTATCAGATTTCATAGAACAGTGTTTCGCAATTCGCAGAATCAGAATCACGAAAAAACGGAGGCATAATGGCTACAGCAACCAAAACGAAATCGACAGCAAAGTCGACCACAACGAAAAAGACAACGACCAGAAAGGCAAGCACGGCGAAGGCGACCGCAGCGAAGAAGACAACCGCAAAGAAGTCTACGGCGAGCAAGGCGGCAAGCGCAACGGGCAAGACGCTCGTAATCGTAGAGTCCCCTTCCAAGGCGAAGACCATCGGCAAATACCTCGGCTCGACGTACAAGGTAATCGCGTCCGTCGGCCACATCAGAGACCTGCCGAAGAGCCAGCTGGGCGTAGACATAGAGAACGACTTTGAGCCGAAATACATCCCGATTCGCGGCAAAGGCGACATCATCAAAGAACTCAAGAAGGAGGCAAAGGCTGCGAAGAAAGTCATCCTCGCAACCGACCCGGACCGCGAAGGAGAAGCAATCTCTTGGCATTTAGCTTTTTTGTTAGATATAGACCCGAGCTCGCTTTGCAGGGTTGAATTCAACGAAATCACCAAGGACACGGTTAAGAATGCGATCAAGAACCCGAGGGCGATCGACCTGAACCTCGTAGACGCGCAGCAGGCACGCCGCGTGCTCGATAGATTGGTTGGCTACCAGATCAGCCCGATTTTGTGGCGTAAGGTTAGACGCGGTCTGTCGGCGGGCAGAGTCCAGTCCGCCGCGCTGAAGATTCTTTGCGATAGAGAAAACGAAATCAGGGCTTTCGTCCCGCAGGAATACTGGAACATCGCGGTCGACTTCAAGAAGGGCAAGAAGTTCACGGCCAAGCTCACGGAATATAAAGGCAAGAAGCTCACAATCGAGAGCAAGGAGCAGACTGAGAAAGTCCTCGCCGAGCTCAATGCGGGCAAATACGTGGTGAGCCAGATTGCGAGGAGCCAGCGCAAGAGAAAGCCGTTCGCACCGTTCACCACGAGCAGCCTCCAGCAGGACGCAGGCAACAAGCTCGGCTTCACGACGAAGAGAACGATGTCGGTCGCACAGCAACTCTACGAAGGCGTGGAGGTTCGCGGCCAGGGCACGGTCGGCCTCATCACCTACCTCAGAACCGACTCCGTGCGTATCTCGGCGGAAGCCAGAGCCGCAGCGAAGAAATACATAGAAGACATGATCGGCCCAAGCTATGCGGCTGACAATTACTATAGCAACAAGAAAAAAGACATTCAGGACGCGCACGAGGCGATTCGCCCGAGTAACGTCACGCTGAACCCAGAGGCAATCAAAGACTCGCTTTCGAGCGACCAATACAAGCTGTACAAGCTCATCTGGACGAGATTCCTCGCAAGCCAGATGGCGGCGGCGGTTTTCGATAGCATGCAGGTTGCGATTGCAAACGGCGACTACGGACTGAAGGCATCCGGCTCCAAGCTGATTTTCGACGGATACCAGAAAATTTACTCGCCGAACTTTGAGGAGGACAAGGACAAGCTGCTGCCAGAGCTCGAAGAAGGCGAAGAACTCGCACCGACGGACGTTTCCAGCGAGCAGAAGTTCACGGAGCCGCCTTCGAGGTTCACAGAGGCTTCGCTGGTCAAGGAGCTCGAGGACAAGAACATCGGCCGCCCAAGCACATACGCTGCAATCATAGCGACGATTTTGGACAAGAAATACGCACATCGCGAGAAAAAAACTCTCGTGCCGACAGATCTCGGCTTCGTCGTAACAGATTTGATGAGTGAATACTTCAAGGAAATCGTAGACGTTGGATTTACAGCGGACATGGAGGACAAGCTCGACGACGTAGAGGGCAAGGGCATCAGCTGGAAGCAGATCATCAGAGACTTCTACGGACCTTTTGCGGATGAGCTTGCGGTTGCGGAGAAGGAGCTCGGACACGTGGATGTTCCAGCGACTCCGACGGGCGAGATTTGCGAGCTCTGCGGCAAGCCGATGGTCATCAAGTCTGGCAGATTCGGTGACTTCATCGCGTGCAGCGGCTATCCGGAGTGCAAGAACACCAAGCCGATCGTCAAGACCATCGGCGTTAAGTGCCCGGACTGCGGATGCGATATCGTGGCAAGGCGCGGCAAGAGCGGCAAGACTTTCTACGGCTGCAGCGGCTATCCAGAATGCAAGCGCGCGTACTGGTACAAGCCGACGAACAAAATTTGTCCGGAATGTGGCGAACTTTTAGTTGAAAGACACACAAAGAACATAAAATATGCATGTTCAAATGCTAAATGTAAGTATACGGAATAGAATTTGCGATTGGAATAAATTCCCAGCGCACGAATTACACGAAAACAGCTAAAACAGTTAAAACAGCTAAAACAACTATCAGATTGAAGACGGGAGGACGAAATTAGATGATAGAATTTCATGCGACGACAATATGCGCGGTAAGACGCGGACCTGACGACATCGCAATCGGCGGTGACGGCCAAGTAACGATGGGCGAACACACCATCATGAAGAACGGAGCCAAGAAGGTCAGGAAAATATATAAGGATTCGGTAATTACAGGCTTTGCTGGATCCGTAGCGGATGCGTTCGCACTTACGGACAAGTTCGAGAAAAAGCTTGACGAGCACTCGGGTAACCTCAAGAGAGCGGCTGTTGACCTCGCACAGATGTGGCGTTCGGACAAGGGCATGAGAAACTTAGAGGCACTCATGATCGTAGCGGACAAGGACAACATGCTCGTAATCTCGGGCAACGGTGAAGTAATCGAGCCTGACCAGGACTTCGTGGCAATCGGATCTGGCGGCAACTTCGCATACTCGGCGGCGAATGCTTTGTTTAATAATACCGACATGGACGCGGAGTCGATCGTTCGCGAGTCGCTGAGAATCGCAAGCTCGATTTGCGTTTACACGAACAGCAATATCTCGGTAGAAAAGTTATAAGGAGGAAGAAATGGCAAGCAAATTGTACAGCATGACTCCTAAGGAAATCGTAGCGGAGTTAGACAAATACATAATCGGGCAGGACGAGGCCAAGAAATCGGTCGCAATCGCCCTCAGAAACAGATACAGAAGAAGCCTTTTGCCGGAAGAGATTCGCGAGGAAATCACACCGAAGAACATCCTCATGATGGGTCCTACTGGTTGTGGTAAGACGGAAATCGCAAGGAGACTCGCCAAGCTGATGGATGCGCCTTTTGTTAAGGTGGAGGCCACCAAGTTCACGGAAGTCGGCTATGTCGGCAGGGACGTTGACTCGATGGTTCGCGACCTGGTTGAGGCGTCGATGCGTGTCACCAAGCAGGCTAAGTTAGAGGAAAAATACTCGGTTGCTGACAAGATCGTCGAGGAGAAAATCGTCGAGGCGATCATCCCTGGCAAGAAGCAGAAGAAGCCGGGCCAGCCGAAGAATCCATTTGATTTTATCATGAATAGCGGCGGATACACGAGCCAGAAACAGCAATATCTCGACAGCCAGGCGGCGAAGGAAGAAGCGCAGCCAGAGGCTGAGGGCGTTGAAACGGCTCGCGAGCAGGTTAGGGAGCAACTCCGCCAGGGTCTGCTCGAGGAGCAGTACATCGAAATCGAAGTGACGAGCGCGCCGAAGGGCAACCAGCTCGACATGAGCAACGAGGGCATGAGCATCGCTATCGGCAACATCTTTGGCGACATGATGCCTGAGAAGACTAAGAAGAAAAATTGCAAGGTCAAGGATGCCCGCAAGATTCTCCGCGAGCAGGAGGCTCAGAAGCTCATCGACATGGATGTCGTAGCGGACGAGGCGATTGCAAACGCTGAGCAGAACGGCATAATCTTTATTGATGAGATAGACAAAATCGCGTCCGGTTCGAGGATGACTTCGGGCGCCGACGTTTCCAGAGAGGGCGTTCAGCGTGACATTCTGCCGATCGTCGAAGGTAGCGTAATCAACACCAAGTACGGCCCGGTTAGAACGGATCACATCCTGTTCATCGGCGCGGGTGCTTTCCATGTTGCCAAGCCGACCGACCTGATCCCAGAACTTCAGGGCAGATTCCCAATCCGCGTAACCCTCGACAGCCTCAGCAAAGAGGATTTCGTGGAGATTCTCACCAAGCCTGAGAACGCGCTCCTCAAGCAGCACAAGGCTCTTCTGGAGACCGAGGGCGTGGAGATCGAGTTCACTGAGGATGCAATCGACCAGATTGCGACGATTTCTTATGTGATGAACGAGCAGACGGAGAACATCGGTGCAAGAAGACTTCACACCGTTATGGAAAAATTGCTCGAGGATATTTCTTTCAACATTCCAGAGGTGGAGGAAGAAAAACTCGTTATCGACCGTCAGTATGTTGAGGATAAGTTCCAGGAGACGATTCACGCAGAAGACCTCGACAAATACATCCTGTAGGGTTATAATATAGATGTTAGGATTGCAGGATGTGCACGGACGAGAAAATTCGCAATTCACAATTCGCAAGCGTTTGAAATTCGAAAGTGTTCGGGTTGCGAATTTTGTTGGAATGTGCGAGATTTGTTAGAGGAAAATATGGAAATTGATTTTTTGAGCAAAATTAGAAAATTGAATTGGGTGCTTTGCGAAAGTACGACGGGCAAGCTCTCGTATGCCGAGCTCTGCAGGAACCTCAGCGAGATTATCAATGCGAATATCTACGTGATTGATAGCCGCGGGTTTGTGTTGGGGACGGCGTACACGAAGGCGGATGACACGTCGACCTTCGAGGATGAGCTCGGCTACGAAAAGATCCCCAATAGCGATAACACGAACATCTTGGCGTTTAGCGGGATTGAGGCGAATGTCATTGGCGGGGCTCTGACCGAGATCTTCGGTGATAGCTACGCGATGACGGACAAGTATCACACGATTGTGCCGTCCGTCTGCGGTGGCGAGAGGCTCGGGACGATTCTCCTCACCAAGTATGATGATGCCTTTACCGAGGAGGAAATCGTCCTCGCTGAGTATGGCGCGGCTGTCGTGGGCCTGGAGATTCAGAGGAACGACCGCCTGAAGAACGAGAAGGAAGAGGCGCTGAAGACCGCGGTCAAGATGGCGCTGTACACGCTTTCGAATTCGGAGAAGGATGCGTTCAGCAAGATCATGGGCTCGCTCGAAAGCGACGAGGGCATCATGAACGCCAGCAAGCTCGCCGCGAAGTACAGCCTCACGAATTCGGTAATCGTGAGCGCCCTCAAGAAGATGGAAAGCGCCGGCATCATGGAGACGAAATCGCTCGGCATGAAGGGCACGTACATCAAGATTCTGAATCCGTATATCAAGCAGGCGGATATCTAAGGAGCGGGCGCTGGATTGCTCCGCAAAATTTCAGAGAAATAGTAAGCTGCCATTCGGTTGGTTGTTGTGACCAACTGGGTGGCAGCTTTTCAATTCTGTGCATGTGCAGCTCCGCTGGCACGGTGCTTGCGGCGGAGGGCCCAGCAGCCAGGGTTCGCCCTCGCAAGCACCGTGCCAGCGGCAGCCCACCAGGTATCGCAAACCAACGCACCCAGCACCCAGCGGCCCTAGAACCCCAGCAGCCCCTTGCCGGCGAAGAACAGCACGGGCACGAGGAGCGCGGGCAGGAGGTTCATGGTCTTGAAATCCTTGATCTTGAGAATCGAGACGCCAGAGGCGGCAATCAGGAAGCCGCCGACGATTGAAAGTTCGCACATGAACGGATCCGAGATGAAGTCGGCGAGGAACCCAGCACCGAGATAGATGCCGCCCTGCCACAGAAACAGCACGCCTGCGCAGATTGCAATGCCGATTCCGTAGGTGGACGCGAGAACCATTGAAGTTACCAGGTCGAGCGTCCCGTTCGTGAACAGAAACGTCTCGTCGCCATAGATTGCGCTCTGAATCGGCCCGAGGATCGAGAGCGTGCCAATGCAGAAAAGCAGGATTCCAGTCGAAATCCCCTGCCCGAGGCCCTCGGCACCCCTTCTATCCACGAGGGATTGGAACCTCGCATCTATGTCGAGGCTCGTGCCGATTACGCTGCCGAGGGCGAGGCTCACGATAAAGAGCACCGGATATTCGCTATTCGGCATATTATTTACAATTGAATTGATACCGATTCCGCAGGCAGCAAGCCCCATCGCGTCGAATAGGACGGTTTGCTGCCTTTCATTTAATCCCTTCTTCATTACACTGCCGAGCAAGCTGCCGACAATTATCATAGCTGTGTTGTATATAGTTCCTATCATCCTAGCCTCCGTTGAATCTGCGGAAATCCCTGCGACCCGCCCGGATCCCCACGTCAGAAATTTTACTTTTATGTGCTATTATACTCCTCCTTGCCCACAAAATAAAGTAAAATTTCTGTGAACCATCCGCGATCACACCGCTAACTCAGAGCGGTAGGGATTGTCTGACGCCAATCCCTACTTCTGGTTGCTGCGTGACTTTTTGAGCACGAAGTTTTGAAAAAGGTCACGCAACAGTGGAACAAAATACCAAATTAGAAATCAATTTCATGATTTTAAGACCGTTTTAGGGGTTGCGTGACTTTTTGAACCTCTACAGGCTTAATTGGTCACGGAAATCAACAAAAACCGTGACCATTCGTGATGAAAATTTTTCAAAAAGTCACGGCAGCGGAAGCATGAGAAATTCAGTGGTAGAAATCGTAAAATTTGGGCTGATTTCCGATTGAATTTTACCGATTTCCTTCATTATATAGAAAAAAATTCCAATTTCCAGGATGTGGGAATGACTTTTTGAACTGAAGCCGTGCCAAAAAGTCACGCAGGCCTGATATGCTTGTGAGGTCCGTCCCGCGTGGATTGCACGGCACCCGCCGCCCATGAGGACTGCACCTGCTGAGAGC
>CAVEOR010000033.1:0-10310 GCA_963617285.1 Anaerovoracaceae bacterium
TATTTGCTTGCACGAAAAAAGCAGCCGAGTTGCCTCAGCTGCTGAAATTTCTACATTTATATGGATGCGCGACTTACTTGTAAGCCTTCTTTGCTGTCTCGCAAAGAGCTGCGAATGCAGGTGCGTCGTAGATAGCCATCTCGGAGAGCATCTTTCTGTTGATTTCGATGCCAGCCTTCTTAAGACCATCCATGAGTCTGCTGTAGCTGATGTCGTTCATTCTTGCTGCAGCGTTGATTCTAGCGATCCACATCTGTCTGTACTGTCTCTTCTTGAGCTTTCTGCCTACGTAAGCGGATCTGAGGGATCTCATTACTGCAGGGTTAGCAGCCTTGAATACCTTGCTCTTGCTGCCGTAGAAGCCCTTAGCTAACTTCAAAATTTTCTTATGTCTCTTGTGCGCGTTAACGCCTTTCTTTACTCTTGCCATTTTTCTTACCTCCTAAAACTCTCAACTATTTTGCCATAGATCTAAGCATTCTCTTAAGGTCTGCGCTTGTCAGAACTGTGGACTTTCTCAAGCCTCTTTTTCTCTTAGCGGTTTTCTTAGTAAGAATGTGGCTCTTGTATGCCTTGTTTCTCTTAATCTTGCCGGATCCAGTTAATTTAAGTCTCTTGCATGCTCCTCTATGGGATTTCATCTTATTCTTTGCCATGATGATTTTGCCTCCTATAATTTATACTAATTGGAACTAATGTAAAATGTAACTTTTCGTAGCTCTCGCCGCTCGCATAGCCTCGCGAAGCTTGCAATTGCTACTTGTCAGGCTTTGGTCCGAGGACCATAGTCAGACTTCTGCCTTCGAACACCGGCTTTTTCTCGACAACGCCGACCTCCGTCACGCACTCAGCAAACGTGTTCATAACGTCCATTCCCTTGGAAACGTAGTCGCGCTCTCTGCCGCGGAAACGCAGGCTGACCTTGACCTTGTCGCCGTCCTTCAGGAACTTGGCTGCTGTGTTTGCCTTGACCTTGACGTCGTGTTCCTCAATGAAAGTGCTCAGTCTGATCTCCTTCACCTGAGTCGTCTTCTGTTTCTTCTTGGCTTCTTTTTCTTTCTTCTGAAGCTCATAGCGATACTTTCCGTAATCGAGAATTTTGCAGACAGGCGGGTTCGCATTCGGCGAAATGTTGACCAGGTCGAGTTTCTTCTCGCCAGCCAAATCGAGCGCCTCTTTCGTTGACATAATGCCAAGCATCGTTCCGTCCGTATCGATGACTCTTACTTCTTTTGCACGAATTTCTTCGTTGATCAGATTCTCCTTGCTAATGGTGCACCTCCTAAACATTAAAAAAGCGGATATCCGAAGTATCCGCCAAAATACACGCTGTGCATGTAAAATCAAAGTATCAACCCATGTCAGCGACTCAGGCCGCATAGGTGAGAAGCGGATGACTTCTTCTTCGTTACCGATATAGTATACTCCAAAGCCTCCGCCCCTGTCAAGCACTTTTTTTGCTCTCTATCAAAATTCCTATCGACCATCAAGCATTTTTCGTTCGCCATCAAAAATCCTACCGAGCATCAAGCATTTCTCATTCACCATCAAAGATCCTGTCGATCACCTTCATGATTTCGTCGAGGTTAATCGGTTTGACGATGTGTCCATCCATGCCAGCCTCTATAGATTTCTTCCTGTCCTCTTCAAAGGCGTTTGCGGTCATAGCCACGATTGGGATGTTCGCTTTCTTATTATTCGGCAATGTCCTAATCTCGTGGGTTGCGGTGTATCCGTCCATCTTCGGCATCTGGATATCCATGAAAATCAAATCGTACTCATTTTCATCCGCCGCAAACATGATTTCGACAGCCTCGGCTCCGTCAACGGCAACATCTACCTTCATGCCCGTCTCTCCAAGGATTGCCGTCGCGATTTCTCTGTTCAGCTCGTTGTCTTCTACTAGTAGAACATGCTTGCCGCTGTATTTCCCGGCATAGTCGTCGCTCTTTCCGAATACGGCGCAGTCGCAAGACGAATCCGAAGCCTTAGACTTCTTGGAAGCTGCAGCTCCTGCACTATCAGCCTCGCTTTCCATATTGCCATGCTGCGTCAGCACGCTCCTAAGCTCCGACATGAACAGCGGCTTGGAAACGAAGGCCGTAACGCCCGCTTCTCTCGCCTCGTATTCAAAGTCAGCCCAGTCATAAGCCGTCAGCACGATAATCGGCACATCCTCGCTGATGACCCTACGGATTCTACGAACAGTCTCGATTCCGTTCATATCAGGCATCAGATAATCTATGATGTAAACCTTGTATTCGTCCTTCATCTCGGCGGCATCCTGAGCACGAACGACCGCCTCCTTGCCAGATGCCGTCCAGTCAGGACGCATCTTGATTTCTCTGAGCATTTTGCTGATGCTCCTGCAAGTGTTCATATCGTCATCCACGACCAAAGCCCTTGCACCCATGAGTGCTGGTATAGGCTTGTTCTGAATAGGCTTATTGTCCGCCAGCTTGAGGCTCAGCGTAACCTTGAAAAGCGAACCCTTGCCCTCTTCACTCTCGACCGTAATCTCGCCGCCCATCATGTCTATGATGTTCTTCGTGATCGCCATACCGAGCCCCGTTCCCTGGACTCCGCTGACCGTCGAGCTGTATTCTCTGGTAAATGTCTCAAATATGTGCTTGCGGAATTCCTCCGACATTCCGATGCCGGTGTCCTTGACTGAGAACTCGTAAGTCCTGTAGTTCCGCTTGCTGCAAGGCTTCTCGGCAAGGTGAATGATTATATCACCACCCGGACGCGTGTACTTGACGGCATTTCCTACTATATTGATCATCACCTGATTCAGGCGCAATCTGTCCGTGATAACATCCTCGTGAACCACATCCTGCGTATCGATATATAGATTCTGGTTCTTGCTGCTGACAAGTCCCTGTATCATCGCACGAAGGTCATGCAATAGGTCTGGGATGTGCACCGGCTTCTCGTCAAGCTTGACCATTCCGCTCTCGATTCGGCTCATGTCAAGGATATCGTTGATGAGGCTCAGAAGGTGCGTGCTCGATGTGCTTATCTTGGCAAGGTAATCGGAAACCTGCTCCTTGTCGTCCAAGTGCGTCTGCGCGAGGGCTGTGAAGCCAATGATGGCGTTCATAGGTGTTCTGATATCGTGGGACATGCTAGTCAAGAAAGTCGACTTGGCCTTGCTCGCCTGCTGTGCCGCAGCCAAAGCCTGTGCGAGTTGTTCCTGATGCTCCCTCTCCTTCTCTCTTTCGCGTGCCTGCTCCTGCGTGTGACGCTCGATAATATCATCTATATTGCGGAATCCCACCAATAAGGAATTGAGATTGTACAACTTATAGCAGGCATATCTCAAATGGTGCACTTCATCGCCCGCCAAAACGCGGAAGGTTCCATCGAGTTCCTCGTTTTCGTCCTGATTCATGAAGAATTCGCGTAGATGCTCGAGGGAAATACTCTTTTCCAATGCTCCCAAATCCTCTGGGTGGGCATATTTGACTATATTCTCCCTGAAGACATCTTCGTATGCGAACAATTTATTCGGGCCTTCGCGCATTTCGGAATCAAATGATCTGGTTATCTTCAGTACGCGCGATGTCCCCTTCTCAAGGTCAAGCACGAATACATTTTGATATTCGCGGGAAAGGGCAGCTATAACCGCCTGGGTTCTCTCCTCGTTCACCTTTTCCACAGCAAAAATCGCATGCAAAAGATTCCCGCTTTCGTCCTCATCTTCCTTGAAGAAATGGAGTTTGCAAAGGTCATTCGCATAGGAAATGAATTCCATCGAGATGTGGTCTGTGTCCGCCAAACGCTGCGGGAGCGTGCTTCTTTCTACGAACTTCAGTGCATCATCCCTGCTCCAAGTAGAAGAAACACCGCTGATAATCTTATAGGCATTGGTGTCGTAATCGTTGGAGTTTGGAATGGCGAATTTTCTGATTGTCGGAGTCGATTTGATCGGATAAACCGTGCCCTCCTGAACATTGACACGATGCACCGAGAAAAAGATGCTAGAAATCGCGGTATACGCACTACGAATTCCTTCCTCTCGCCTCTCGGCTTCCAAATTATATACGGACTCTACATCGCGGAAGCCCGCTATGACCTGAAGTTCCTCACCAGGTGCGGAGATGCGGCCAACTCGCGCCGAAAAATGGCGGACCTCACCATTTTCTACGAGTCTATATGTAAATTCTAACCTTTTTCGTCCGTCTGAGAAAGCTTTGATTAAATTATCTGGCGAAAGTGCTTTGAGGAAATTGTCACGGTCTTCTGGGTGCACACGAGCCATGGCGTTGTTGTGCAGAACCTCAGAGAACTTAAAGCCCATCGGATTATCCAGCATTCCCTCCGTCACATAGCCCTTGAGCTTGACTACTTCCGCGGTATCAGCCTTCGGGTTAGCTATAAACACATTAAGATATTCTTCAGTCAACGCTTCTAAGAGTTCTGGTCGAGCATGCATTTGCTATATGCCTCCTTGTCTTGAATCTATCAAAATATATGTCTCGCTTCACATATGCTTCTCTTTACCTTTTTATTCTACTAAAATGTTAGGATTCTGTCAAGAAATTTTCCTATGCAAACAAAGCCCCGCAGCTTGGTGATTTCAACCAATATGCGGGGTTCGAAATTTTAGCATTCGATATATTCGTCTCTGCCTGCGCCGACCGATACGTACTTGATTGGACAGCCGACCGCCTTTTCGATCATCTTGACATACTCCTGTGCCTTCTCCGGGAGTTCATCAAAGCTTCTGCAGCCAGAGATGTCGCAATTCCAGCCATCTACATACTCATAGTGAGGTTTCGCCTTGTTGAGTGCGTCGCCGCTCGGGAAATCGTCAACCAGCTCGCCACCCACCTCGTACTTCGTGCAAACTGGAATTTTGTCGAGGTATGAGAGAACATCTAACTTAGTCAGTGCAATCTCCGTCGCACCCTGCATGAGTGTACCGTAGCGGCTAGCCACGATATCGAATCCGCCGACTCTACGCGGACGACCTGTCGCCGCGCCGTATTCGCCGCCAGCCTCTCTGAGCTTGTCGGCTTCCTCACCGAAGAGCTCGCATGTGAACGGGCCTTCGCCTACGCAGCTCGAATATGCCTTCATGATGCCGATTACGCCGTCTTCTTTGCAGAACGGGATGCCGGCACCGATTGGAGCATAAGCCGCAATCGTCGAGGATGAGGATGTGTATGGGTAAATACCGAAGTCGATGTCTCTGAGGGCGCCGAGCTGTGCCTCGAACATGAGGTCCTTGCCAGCCTTGACCGCGTCGCCGAGGTACTTCGTCGTGTCCTTGACGTAGTCAATGAACGGGAAGCCGTATGCCTCGAGCCACTTGTACATCTCGTCCGCCGAGATTGGCTCGTGGGCATAGCCGCCAGCTACCGTGAGGTTCTCCCACTCGACGAGGTCTGCGATTCTCTCCTTCAGGTGCTCTGCCTGGAGAAGGTCGCCCATTCTGATGGTCTTCTTGATGTATTTGTCTGCATAAACTGGACCAATTCCGCGGCGAGTCGAGCCGTATTTCTTGTCGGCGAGTCTGTCCTCCTCGAGGATGTCGCGCATCTTGTGATATGGCATGCAAATTGTCGCACGGTCGCTGATTACGAGGTGCTTCGGTGTGATGTCGATGCCCTTGTCGCGGAGCGTCTTGACTTCGTTGAAAAGATGCTCGAGGTCGATAACCATGCCAGGCCCCATTACGTTGACCGTCTCGTCTCTGAGAATTCCAGATGGAAGCAGGTTGAGGACGAATTTGCCCTTGTCGTTTACAACGGTGTGTCCCGCGTTGTTTCCGCCCTGATATCTAATTACTATGTCGTACTTTTCGCTGAGGAGGTCGACCATACGGCCCTTGCCTTCGTCGCCCCAGTTTGTACCTACGATTGCTGTTAACATTGCTAATACGCCTCCTATTTATATTATACGTTTTATACGTTGATCTCGACTTCTTCGCCTGCGAGCTCCTTGTTCGCCTCGAGCACCGGCTGAACATATTCTGCGAGGAATCTGTCGACCTGCTCAGGCGCAAAGCCTATGAACTTGCGAACGTCGAGCACTTCCCTCACGCCCTCTTCAGTGAGTCCGAATCTCTCGTCCGCCATCAAAAGCTCGAGCAAGTTGTTGTTCTTGCCCTCTGCTTTGACCGCGTAAGCTGCCTGCTGCGAATACTGCCTGATGACCTCGTGCAGCTCCTGGCGATTGCCGCCGCGGCTCACCGCATCCATCAGGATATTCTCGGTTGCGATGAACGGAAGCTCCTCATTCAGGTGCTTCTCGAGAACTTTGTCGTAAACCTTGCCACCGCTGATGATGTTGATTGCAAGCGAAAGGATTCCGTCCGCCGCGAGGAAGCACTCAGGAATCGTGATTCTGCGGTTTGCGGAGTCGTCGAGCGTTCTCTCGAGCCACTGAACGGATGCCGTGTCTGCTGTGTTTCCTGCAACATTGATTATATATCTAGCTAGCGAGCACATTCTCTCGTCTCTCATCGGGTTGCGCTTGTACGCCATAGCGGATGAACCGACCTGCCCGCTCTCGAACGGCTCGTCGAACTCCTTCATGTGAGCCATGAGTCTGAGGTCAACGCCCATCTTGCTTGCGCTCTGAGCGATTCCGCTGAGCACCTGAAGCACGAAGCTATCGACCTTTCTGGAGTACGTCTGTCCGGAAACCGGCATGCATGCCTCGAATCCCATCTTCTGGGCAATCTTTGCCTCAAGCTCGCGGACCTTCGTCTCGTCCCCATCAAAGAGTTCGCGGAAGCTTGCGCCTGTGCCCGTCGTGCCCTTGCAGCCAAGGAGTCTGAGGTGTGCGAGTTCAAACTCGAGTCTCTCGTAATCCATCAGGAAATCCTGCAGCCACAGGCATGCGCGCTTGCCGATGGTCGTCGGCTGAGCCGCTTGGAAATGCGTGTATGCGAGGGATGGTGTGTTTTTCTCCCTCTCAGCAAAATCCGCCAGCGCCCTAATCAGGCTGATGAGCAAGCTCTTTATCTGAAGCAAGCCTTCTTTCATCTGAATCACATCTGTGTTGTCGCCAACGTAGCAACTCGTCGCTCCGAGGTGGATGATTGGCGCCGCCTTCGGGCAAAGCTCTCCGTATGTGTGGATGTGAGCCATAACGTCGTGGCGGAATTTTTTCTCGTAATCCGCGGCCTTCGCGTAGTCGATGTCGTCGATATGCGCCCTCATCTCGGCGATTTGCTCGTCGGTGATTGCAAGCCCAAGCTCCTTTTCGCTCTCTGCAAGCGCAATCCAAAGTCTTCTCCATGTGGAAAATTTGTGGTCTGGGCTGAAGATGTATTGCATTTTCTTGGATGCGTATCTGCCGCACAGTGGGTTTTCGTAAATTGGTTTCTGTTGCATGGTTATCTCTCTTTCTTTTTCAATGATGTGCCGACCAGCCCTACGAAAAGCGGATGTGGCTTGTTCGGACGGCTCTTGAATTCTGGATGGAACTGAACGCCCACGAAGAAGTCATTGCCGGCCATCTCTATAGTCTCGACTATGCTCTCGTCTGGCGAAGTTCCGCTGATCACGAGGCCTGCCTTCTCAAGTGCTTCTCGGAAGTCGTTATTGAACTCGTAGCGATGGCGATGGCGCTCTGAGATTTCGTCCTTGCCGTAGCAATCATGGAGCCTCGTGCCAGGAACGACCTTGCAAGGATAAGCTCCGAGTCTGAGCGTACCGCCCTTGTCAATATTGTGACTCTGATCTGGTAAAAAGTCAATGACTTTGTACTTGCTGAGCTGGTCAAATTCACCCGAGTTTGCGTCTTCCATTCCGCAAACGTCACGAGCAAAGTCGATGACCGCAACCTGCATGCCGAGGCAAATACCAAGATATGGGATATTGTGCTTGCGGCAATAGTCCGCCGTCGTGATCATGCCCTCGATCCCGCGGTCGCCGAAGCCGCCTGGAACTATGATTCCATCGCAGCCCGAAAGCACCTCGCCGACATTATCCTTCGTGATACCCTCCGAGTCAATCCACTCGATGTTCACCTTTGCGTCGTTCGCATAACCTGCATGGTGCAGAGCCTCTGCCACGGAAAGATATGCGTCGTGGAGCTGAACGTACTTGCCGACGAGGCCAATCGTAACTTCCTTGTGAAGGTTATGGATTTTCGTAACGAGAGCCGTCCACTTCTCGAGGTCTGGTGCAGGTGCTTCTAAGTGCAGCTCGCGCAGAACAATGTCTGAGAAATTCTGCTTTTCCAGCATCAGCGGTGCCTCGTAAAGCACTGGAATTGTCGTATTTTCGATTACGCAATCCGGCTTGACGTTGCAGAAAAGCGAAATTTTCTTGAATATGCTGTCTTCGATTTTCTCGTCCGCTCTGAGGACGATGATGTCTGGCTTGATGCCGAGGCCTTGCAACCCCTGAACTGAGTGCTGCGTAGGCTTGCTCTTGTGCTCGTCCGAGCCGTGGATGTAAGGCACGAGCGTTACATGGATGTAAAGCGAATTCTCTGGTCCAACCTCGAGTCCTACCTGACGGATTGCCTCGAGGAACGGCTGGCTCTCGATATCGCCCGTCGTGCCGCCGACTTCCGTGATTACGATGTCCGCGTCGGTCGCCTTTCCTACATTATATATAAATGACTTGATTTCGTTGGTGATGTGCGGGATGACCTGCACCGTCTCGCCGAGGTACTCGCCGCGGCGTTCTTTGTTGAGGACGTTCCAGTAAACCTTGCCAGATGTCAGGTTGGAATACTTGTTCAAATCCTCGTTGATAAATCTCTCGTAATGCCCCAGGTCAAGGTCGGTCTCTGCGCCGTCCTCCGTCACATAAACCTCGCCGTGCTGGTAAGGGCTCATGGTTCCTGGGTCAACATTGATGTACGGGTCGAGCTTCTGGGCCGCGACCTTCAGTCCTCTTTGCTTGAGGAGTCTTCCGAGAGAGGCCGCCGTGATGCCCTTGCCCAGGCCCGACACAACGCCGCCCGTCACGAAAATGTACTTCGTTTGCTTCTTTTCTGCTTTCTTCGCAGCTTGCGCCGTGCTTTCATTTGCACCTTGCATTTCTTTCATCTATAACACATCCTTTACAAAATATTTTACAAAAACAAAAAATAAGGGCACTAATTGACGGACCCCCACGACCAGCCAATCAACATCCTTATCGTCTTCCTTTAATTATCAAATATATAGTCAAACTATGCGTAAGTTTTCTCTTTTTCGTCAAAGCCAAATCAAACAATTAGATTCATTACATCCGTGTGCATCTCGAATCACATTCCGAATTGCATCTCGCAAATCTTTTGCCTTTAACAGAGTAATATTACAGACTTTTTGTGCCTTTGTCAAGACTTTTCGAGCCGAAATTCTTATTTTTTTGTGAATTTCACCTAATCTTCATCTTTTATTACAATCTCTCAAACTCTTTCAAGCTTTCTTGCATGACACCCAGACGCGCAAATTTTTCTCGAACCATCGCTTCCAAATTTTTTTCAAAAATACAAACAAAATTTCGCAAACATCTGTTTACTTTTTGTGCAGGATGTGGTAAGATGTTCGTACAAAGAAGAACGAACACCAGTCGACTGCTTCAGGGCAGCGGACGGAGTTGGAATTTGACTAGAAATTGTAGGAGGAGATGCTATGGTGCTTAAGGATCGCGAACAAAAGATACTCAATTATATGAAGACAGAGGTTAGAACCAAGGGCTACCCGCCTACAGTTAGAGAAATCTGCTCGGCACTGGGGATCAAGTCCACCTCGACAGTACACAAGGACATCGAGAGCCTCGTGCGTGCGGGATATCTCAAGAAGGACCCATCCAAGCCTCGTGCACTCATGGTCGTAGACCCTAACGATGTGACAGGCCATGTTCGCGCTGGCAGTGCAACACCAGCTGGCATCAAGGCTACATCCCCGAGCTCCACGATTATCAAAGATGGCAAGGAATATACACCGCTCACAGTTAGCGAGATTGTGGATGTGCCTATTGTTGGGAGAGTGGCTGCTGGGACGCCGATAGATGCAATCGAGCATGTGGAGGATTACTTCCCTGTTCCAACTAGGTATGTCTCCCCTGGCACAAACTTCATGCTTAGAGTGAAGGGAGAGAGCATGGTCGAGGCTGGCATCATGGACGGTGACCTCATTCTGGTACAGCAGACCCACGACGTTCACAACGGAGAAATCGTCGTTGCTATGATTGACGGATTCGAGAGTGAGGCAACAGTCAAGACCTTCTACAAGGAGAACGACTACATCCGCCTCCAGCCAGAGAACCACACCATGAGCCCAATCATCGTCAAGGACGTAAACATCCTCGGCAGAGTCAAAGGCGTGTTCCGCTACTTCTCATAGTTGAAGA
>CAVEOR010000034.1:0-5367 GCA_963617285.1 Anaerovoracaceae bacterium
ACCCTGAGAAACACAAGGGCTTGATGGTTCGTGTTGCTGGCTACATGGCTTACTTCACCGAGCTCGACAAGAGTGCGCAGGATACGATTATCTACAGAACTGCACACTTTGAAAATGCAAACAAGTAACTCTTCTTAAATAACTAGCACAACCGGGAGAACGGACAGATATGAACGCAAAGAAAACTGCGCTTGTCGGCGCAATTCAAAAATTTAGTACGGAAGATGGCCCTGGAATCAGGGCAACCGTCTTCCTCAAAGGCTGTCCGCTCTCTTGCAGGTGGTGCCACAATCCAGAGCTGATTTCACCAATGCAGCAGATTATCGAGATGCCGAATAGCTGCATACACTGCGGATATTGCCTTTCGCACTGCCCGCAGGATGCGATACACCTCGGCGAGGACAAGCGGGTTCACGTAGACCGCAGCCGCTGCAATCTCTGCATGGAGTGCACCAAGTTCTGCTTTGCGCAGGCTCTCAAGGCGGTCGCTACGGAGATGACGGCCCAAGAGATAATCGATGTCGTCCTTCAGGACAAGGGCTTCTACGACCACACCGGCGGTGGAATGACCATCAGCGGAGGCGAAATGCTGATGCAGGCGGATTTTGCTGAGGAATTGGTGGAGCTGGCGGCAGAGCATGGAATCGGGGTATGCCTCGATACGTCGGGATTTGGCAACGGCGAAGCGCTGATGCGATTGGCAAAACACGAGAATGTGACGCACGTTCTCTACGACATGAAGTCGATTGACGACGATATACATAGACAATACGTAGGGCAGAGCAATGCTTTGATTATAGAAAATTTGAAGAGATTGGCATCTGACCCTCTGACCATAGATAAGATTCAAATGAGGATGCCGCTCATGCACGGTGTGAACGATACGAAGGACATAATCGAGCGGACGGCGGACTTCTATAAGGAAAACGGGATTAAGCACCTGACTCTCCTCCCGTACCACAATCTCGGGATGAATAAGAGGCGGAACCTCGGCGAGGTGCCAGAGGATTTCGTGACACCATCGGACGAATATGTTGCCGAGCTCAAGGCGTACTTCGAGAGCGAGGCGGGTATGACTGTCGAGGTGCTGGGGAAGACTGAATAGCCAAACTTGGGTCTGATAATGAATTAGAGCGGAAAAGCGATTAGCTTGCCATTTTGATGGTGTAAGTTGGCAAACCAATTGTGAATTTTCACTAAATTTGTGTAGAAATTAAGGTTTTTTTGTGTTAAACTAATATCATATTTGATGATGCTAAGATTTCGCAAAGAAATAAAAGCAAGTGAAAGGACAAGGAGAAGAACAGATATGAAAGATTATCAGCAATTGAAAGGAAAAATTCTTGAGGCCGTCAAGGCTAACCTGCCTGAGCTTATCGCTCTGAACGATGACCTTGCTGATCATCCAGAAGTTTCTGGAACTGAGAAGGAAACTTCCAGAAAGATCGTAGAGCTTCTTAGGAGTAAGGGCTTTGAGGTTGAATATCCTTTTGCTGGATTTGATTATGCGTTCAAGGGTGTTCACGGAAAGAATAACCATAAATATAAAATTGCAATTTTGACAGAGTACGATGCACTTCCGGAGCTGGGACATGCTTGCGGGCACTGCGTCAGCGGATCCATCAGCGTTCTGGCGGGAATTGCGGCATCTGGAATTCAGGACGAATTGGATGCGGACATTCACGTAATCGGAACTCCTCAGGAAGAGACAGAGGGTGCCAAGACGGTGATGACGCTGAATGGCGTATTTGATAATTACGACATGGCGATGATGATTCACCTCTACGACCAGAACCTCGTATATTGCAATCTGTTCGGTCTCATCTCGTGGCAGTACGACTTCTACGGCAGATCGGCTCACGCAGCGGCAGCTCCTTGGGACGGCAGAAACGCCCTCAATGGTGCTCAGCTCATGATGCATGCGGTTGATATGATGAGACAGCATGTGACTCCAGATACTAGAATGCACGGCATTTATAAGAAAGCTGGCGTTGCTCCTGGAATCGTGCCAGACGAGGCGAGCATCCACATGTACATGAGAGCCCTCGATAACGATTATTTGGAGGATATCCTCAGGAGAGTTGACGACTGTGCCAAGGGTGCAGCCATGGCGACTCAGACAACTGTTGACATACACAGAGTTGAAATCGACTACGACAGCCTCAAGAGAAACCCTGCTGGCGAGAGTGCCATCAGAGAAGCCTATGAGGAGCTGGGAATCGATATCAACGGCGACCACAACCTCATCTTCGGTTCGTCGGACATCGGCAATGTAAGCTTCAAGTGCCCGGCATTCCACCCGACGCTGCAGATTGTAGACAAGGGCATCGCTATTCACACCAAGGAGTTCGAGGCTGCTGTTAAGTCCCCGAGAGCCCACGAGGCTATCGAGAAGGGCGCGGAAGTCATCGCACTCACGATTGCCAAGATTTTCTCCGACGAGAATAGAATTGCGGCTATGAAGGCAGACTTCCAGAAGAAGCAGAGCGAGCTGAAGTAGGCTTTTGGTAGAAAGCAGATGAGCCTCAGATTTAGGAGGAGCTTATGGGAGCAAAGGAAATATTGAGTAAACTTGTCGCGGTCAACACGATTGCGGACAAGGACAACCACGAAATAATGGACTATATCCAAGGCCTGCTTACGAAGAAGGGCTTCGATGTAGAGATATTGGAAAATCAGAAGACTGGCAAGCGTGTGCTCGTCGGGAAGTACGGCAGTGAGCCTGCGATTGGGTTTCTCGGACACACGGACACCGTTGATATCACTGAGGGCTGGGTTACAGACCCGCACGTGCTCACGGAAAAGGATGGCGTGCTCTACGGGCTCGGTGCTTGCGACATGAAGGGCGGAATTGCAGCTTTCCTTGCGGCTATCGAGGAGACAGACCTTGACAAGCTGAAGAAAGGCATCGCAGTTTACTGCACATACGACGAGGAAATCATGTTCGAGGGCGTCAAGGATCTCGTTGATGCTGGCACGAAGTTCCCGCCGCACGTGGTGGTGGCTGAGCCGACGGATCTCATTCCGATGATCGGCTCGAAGGGATTGCTTGAGTATATCTTCACGTTTACGGGAGTGACGACGCATTCGAGTACGCCGATTGACGGCAAGAGCTCGAACAAGAACGCGGTTCGCTTCCTCAATAAGATGATGGATTTCGAACTTGAGCTCAGGAAGAATCCGAGCCCATTCTTCGGAGTTCCTTATCCGACCATGAACATTGGAATTATCGAGGGTGGGACCTCGATTAACAAGGTACCGGACAAGACGACGGTATATTTAGACTTTAGAATTTGCGACTCACCTAGAGAATATCCTTTGATTAGGAAGGCTGTAGACGAGGCGCTTGAAGGGCTCGACGGAACATACGAGATTATCAACGACATCGCATCGTTCCAGAATGATAGCCCGCTCGTAGGGGTATACGAGGAAAAAACGGGGAAGAAGGGTCAGCCGTTCTTCGGCATCACCGAGGCATCGTTCTTCGAGGGCGATAGAGTGATACTTGGCCCTGGCCCAATGACTGCGCACGAAGCAAATGAACATATAACGGTAGAATCACTGGAGAAGACCAAGGAGATTTACCAGGATATGATTCATATGCTCTGTGAATAAATTATTGCTAGATTTTATGATTCGCAAAATCAATCATTAAAAATCATTTGAAAAAGGAGGACAATTATGAGTAACGGTCCAAAGATCGGTGAGAAGAAGAAATTCAATCTTCCACACACATTTATTATCTTATTCGCTATTATCGTA
Organism: Anaerovoracaceae bacterium; assembly: GCA_963617285.1. Taxonomy (GTDB): domain Bacteria; phylum Bacillota; class Clostridia; order Peptostreptococcales; family Anaerovoracaceae; genus CAG-238. Next base: position 3,763 of record CAVEOR010000034.1, read on the forward strand.
CTCTGCGCTGTTATGACATGGATCATTCCAGCAGGTTCATTCGACTACATGGAGAATGCAGACGGCAGATCAGTTGCTATCGCAGGAACATGGCATACAGTTGATGATGTTAGCCCAGTAGGCCCATTCAGAGTATTCGAGCTTGTTTATGAAGGCATGGTTGACGCAGCAGACATCGCATTCCTGGTATTCATTACTTATGCTTCTGTAGTATTCGTAATCAAGTCAGGTGCATTCGACGGCGCTGTAGCAGCTCTTCTTAAGATATTCAAGGGTAAGAGCTCCCTCATCACTATCCCTGTATTCATGCTCGTTATCGGTCTTGGTTCATCCACAATCGGTATGTTCGAAGAATGGCTCCCATTCATCCCAGTATTCGCGGCAATTTATGTCGGCATGGGCTATGATGCGCTTGTCGGCTTAGCAGTTATCGCATTTGGTGCCGGCATGGGATATTCCGGTGCTATGATGAACCCATTCACAGTTGGTGTAGCACAGGGCATCGCAGAAGTAACTTACATGTCAGGTTCTGGCTATCGTCTCATCTGCCACCTTTGCATGTGGGCAGTTGCATCTGCAGTTACTATGCGTTATGCAAACAAGGTTAAGGATGACCCTACTAAGTCGTACCTTTATGGCACCAAACTCGAAGAGCTCACTGGCGACAAGGCAGTTGACGTTGAGAACCTTGAGTTCGGTCTCAAGCAGAAGCTCGTACTTCTTGACCTCGTTGTTGTAATTCTCCTCGTTGTTTGGGGCGTTATCAAACAGGGTTGGTACTTCTCACAGATTTGCGGAATTTTCATCATCATGGCAATCGTTTGCGCAATCATCATGAAGTGGGACCTCAACACTATCGGTACTACATTCGCAACTGGCTTCCAGGAAGCAACTACGGCTGCTATCATGATCGGTATTGCCCGTGGTGTTAAGCTTGTACTCGTAGAAGGCGGAATCATCGATACAGTTGTATACGGATTCACTCTTCCACTTTCACACCTTCCTGCATGGCTCTGCGCTATCGCAATGCTCATCATGCAGACATTGCTCAACTTCTTCATCCCATCGGGTTCAGGACAGGCTGCAGTTTCAATGCCTATCATGGCTCCAGTAGCAGACCTTCTTGGTCTTACTAGAGACACAGCAGTTCTTGCTTACCAGTTCGGCGATGGTTTATCGAACATCATCTGGCCTACAGCTTACGCTGCAGTTATGGCTGGTCTTGCAGGCGTTCCACTTGATAAGTGGTGGAAGTTCGCATTCAAGTTGTTCGGCATCATCATCGTTGTACAGGCAATCTTGATGGTAATCGCAGTTGCAATCAACTTCGGTGGTTAAAACCATATAAATATTCGAATCATAAAACAATAAAAAAACCCCTGCCGCTCGGCAGGGGTTTTGAAATGCTGTGTTGTGCTGTGCTGTGTTGTGCTGTGCGTTGCGGACTGGCATTCGATGGCCAGATGGCTGAGTACAACATCAGCGGCAATGCAGGGAACGACCACATCAAGTACGTTTGGCTGCCGGACGATGCAAGCGTAAACGAGATACGCTTCGTCATGCGGAAAAAGTCGTGATGCTGGGAGATCATTATCATCGATAGTA
>CAVEOR010000034.1:5377-10211 GCA_963617285.1 Anaerovoracaceae bacterium
TCATAAAACAATAAAAAAATTATCAAAAGCAGGCAATCGAAAGATTGCCTGTTTTGGTAAGTAAGATTTAATTTTTTTCAAAAAAGGGGTTGCATTTTTATTCAAGAAGGTGTATAGTTAACCATGTTGTTAGAAACGACCCATAAATAACAAATCAAATAAAATAAAAATGAAGATTAAATCACGAAAGGAAAACGAAAAAATGAAAGCTTCAAAAACACTTAAGAAAATTCTTGCAGTATCACTCATCATGATCCTCGCACTTTGCTCATTCACAGCTTGCGGAGATTCATCATCCACAGAAGACACAACAGCTGACACAGAAGAAATGACAACATTGGTATTCGGTACTTCTGCTGACTATGCTCCATTCGAATTCATGTATCCAGATGAAAACGGCGACATGGTTTACGGCGGCATCGACGTATCCGTTGCACAGTACATCGCTGATTACATGGGAGTTGAGCTCCAGACTGAGAACATGTCCTTCGACAACCTGCTCACAGCTCTCGGCAAAGGTCAGTTTGACATCGTTCTTGCTGACATCGAAGCAACAGAAGAGAGAAAAGAAGCAGCAGACTTCTCCGATCCATATTTGACAGAGCTTGCACCACAGTTCCTCGTAAAGAAAGAGAACGCTGACCAGTATCAGTCCTATGCAGACTTCGAAGGCAAGACAATCGGCGCACAGACAGCTACAACAAAGTATGACATCGTAAGCGAAATTCCTGATGTAGACGCAGTTGCACTTCAGAGCGTACTTGACCTCGTAAAGGAAGTTTCCTACGACAAGGTTGATGCAATCCTCGTAGACGGTTCCGTAGCTCAGCAGTATCAGGCAACTAACGACGACCTCGTAGCTCTCAGCTTTGACGAACTTGGCAATTCCGCAGAAGTTTGCGTAGCAGTAGCAAAGGGCGACCCTAAGGGACTCCTTCCTAAGATCAACGAAGCAATCGCTAAGCTCACTGAAGAGGGCAAGATTGACGAATTCAAGGAAGAAGCTAACTCACTTGCAGACGTATGGCAGGAAGTTTCCGCTGAGGAATAATCAATTAAAAGAAATAATTTACACGAAACTAAATCTATGATAAAATAACCGCATGACTGTTTCCAAGTGATGCGGTTATTCTACTAAAAGCTACAATTCAAATATCAACTGAGGGCAAAACCAAAGGCACATATTATTTGAATAAATACAGTAAACTTGAAAGGAAATAAATCTATGTTTTGGGATTGGTGGCAAAGCTTGTTCGTAGACATGTCTGCGTCTGCTTTTTTTAATTTTAAATTCTTGCCCAAATACGGTTCTGCGGTAATTCAAGGCGTCGAGTACACGCTTATTCTTTCTGTGGTATCTGTACTTTTGGCTATATTACCAGCGCTACTTCTTGCGACTATGAGACTCAGCAAGGTAAGGCCGATTAGGTGGCTTTCTGGAGCGTACATTGCGGTATTTCGTTCAACACCTATGCTCGTTCAGCTTACGATTATATATTTTGGTGTATTTAATTATATAGTTGTGCCAAAGATGACACTTTTTGGATTCATCGACTCCACTAGATTCGTGCCTGGTATTGTGGCTCTGGCACTCAACAGTTCCGCTTATGTTGCAGAAATCTTCCGAGCAGGAATTTTGGCAGTTGATAGCGGTCAGACGGAGGCAGCACGTTCGCTCGGACTTTCGCAGGCTCAAAGCATGAGGCTGGTTGTACTCCCACAGGCAATCAAAAATGTACTCCCAGCATTGGCAAACGAGGTCGTTACAATGGTAAAGGAAAGCTCGATTTGTATGTTTATCGGCATGGCAGAAATCATGTGGACGGCTCAGATGATAGGCGGTTCTACATACATTTCAGTAGGTCCGTTCATGCTAGCCGCAATTATTTACTTCATAATCAACTACCCGACATCAAAGGTTATCGAGCATATCGAAAGGAGGATGCGTCGTGGAGACAAACGCTAACGTCATTATTTCCGTAAAAAATTTAGTTAAGGAATATAACAAAGGTGAGGTTGTTGCACTCAACGGCTGCAATCTCGATATCAAGAAGGGCGAGGTTGTCGCAATTATCGGACCTTCTGGTTCAGGCAAATCAACGCTTCTCAGAAGTCTGAACATGCTTGAGGAGCCAACTAGCGGGGAAATTTACTTTGATGGCGTAAACCTTGCGTCCAAGGAAGTCGACATAAATAAGCACAGACAGAAGATGGGCATGGTTTTCCAGCATTTCAATCTGTTCCCGCATAAGACAGTCATTCAGAACATCACGATGGCACCTGTAACCCTCAAACTCATGACCGAAAAGGAAGCACAGGAGCAAGCACTGAAGCTTCTCGAACGTGTAGGACTTGCGGACAAGAAGGGCGAGTATCCGAATATGCTCTCTGGCGGTCAAAAGCAGAGAATTGCTATCGTTCGTGCGCTCGCAATGCAGCCAGATGTTATGCTCTTTGACGAGCCAACATCCGCTCTTGACCCAGAGATGGTTGGCGAGGTTCTCGACGTAATGCGCGAGCTCGCGGCTGAGGGCATGACGATGTGCGTCGTAACTCACGAGATGGGATTCGCTCGCGAGGTTGCGGACCGCGTGATTTTCATGGCGGACGGCGCTATCGTGGAGGAGGGAACTCCAGCTGAACTTTTCGACAATCCGAAGGAAGAGAGAACGAAGAGCTTCCTCGAGAAAGTTCTGTAATTAACCAAATAAAGCGTTAGCACGCAGGCGTTAATGGAGCGCTAAGGTTTGTATTTCTGTATACAAAGTGCCTTGATTTCATCTTGAAATCGGGGCGCTTTTTTGATATAATTCTTGACCGTTGGGCACTAAAATATATGCCAATTTTACATATAAGGGGGATATAAAATGGAAAGTTATGTATTTTTCTTAAGTATTGCTATAATCATGCTGACGACCAAAATCCTCGGCGCCATGACCAATAAGGTCGATATGCCTCAGGTTGTAGGCGCACTTCTCGCAGGCGTTATCATCGGGCCGTCGTGCCTTGGACTTGTTCAAGAGACGGACTTCGTGGCAAAGACTGCGGAAATCGGCGTCGTGCTTCTCATGTTCACGGCTGGACTCGATACGAATATGGAGCAGCTGAAGAAGAACAGCGTTGCGTGTTTCGTTATAGCTGCAATCGGTGTTATCGTGCCGCTCATCGGCGGAACGCTTTGCTATTACTTTTATTTCGAACCTGGACATACAGACTATATGAGCATCCTCAAGGCTGTGTTCATCGGCGTTGTGCTCACTGCGACATCTGTTAGCATCACGGTCGAGGCACTCCGCGAGATGGGCAAATTAGATGGCAAAGTCGGCAATGCGATTCTCGGAGCAGCTGTTATCGATGACATCATGGGTATCGTTGTGCTCACAATCGTTATCAGCCTCAAGGATCAGAGCGTTTCCATCGCTTGGGTTCTCATCAAAATCGCAATCTATGCAGCACTGATGATTCTCATTGGCTTCATTCTCAATATGTTCAAGAGCAAAATCGATGAAAATGTAGGAAAGCGTAGAATCACAACATATGTGGTTGCTGGATGTTTTCTTATTGCATATGCGTCTGAGGAATTCTTTGGAATTGCGGATATTACAGGTGCTTATCTGCTCGGACTTTTCCTGTCTCAGCACGCCATCAAGCCAGAAATCGCAAAAAAGATTTCTTCACCGTCGTATTTGTTCTTCTCACCGATTTTCTTTGCCAGTGTTGGTCTGAAGGTAAGCCTAGATGGAATCGACGGAAGCCTCGTTTGGTTCTCGATTTTGCTGCTGGTAATTGCGATTCTTACAAAGATTATCGGCTGCGGACTCGGTGCGAAGGTTTGCGGATTTACCAGCAAAGAGGCTGTGCAGGTCGGTGTCGGCATGATTTCTCGTGGTGAGGTTGCGCTTATCGTCGCTCAGAAGGGTTATGCGCTTGGGCTCATCGATGCAAACATGTTCCCGCCAATCGTCATCGTGGTTATCGCGACGACGATCATAACGCCGATAGTGTTGAAGAAAATAATGTAATTCCGCAATTGTTCGTAAGTAAGTCAAATTGTTAATAATTCGGGCAGCGTGCCTGTAGAAAAGAGCGTATCATTAAAGAACGCTCTTTATTTTTTTGAGAAACGGAATCGGAAAGGAAACATTATGAAGGAATATCAGCAAAAGAAAATGAAGTCGTATGTAATGCCAGAGGCTGTGTATCGTCAGGCTCTTTGGGCACTGAAGGATCTGCCGCGGCTAAGGGAAGAACTCAAGAATTTGGTGGAGGAAAGGGATTTGATCACCTCTGGAGCGTTGATTGTGTCGGATGTTACTTTTGGTACAGGCAAAATCAGCGATTCTACCGGAAATCGGGCTGTCAAAATTGCAAATCTTTCTTCAAGAATCCTCGCTATCGAAGCCGCGTTTGCCGAAATTCCAGACAAATATAGGAAGGGGCTTTGGATAAAAAACGTTGAAAATGCCAAATACGAAGGTGGAGTTCATCCAAACACATGGAAGAAATGGCAGCAAATCTTAATTTTTCATATCGCGCAGAATTTGCAACTTTACTAATTTCTCAAAAAACTTTTGAAATTGTGCTGAAAGTAACGTTTGAATGTGGTACTATGTTACTGTTAATAAGTGTAACAAGACGATTTTGGAGGTTTTGATGAAGAAAAGGATAATTGGACTGGTCCTGATTGGAGTGATGCTCGCGGGACTTGGATTTTGGGAATTCTGGGGCAGGAAGAACCTCGGGTACGATGAGATTCTGACGTTCAGGGATGATGTGGCGGCAGGAACGATTATTTCGGCAAACATGCTGACGACTAAGCGCATTGAGTCAGCGC
>CAVEOR010000035.1:0-10071 GCA_963617285.1 Anaerovoracaceae bacterium
TGTCCTTGAATGCCGCGGTTTTGCCGTGGTAGAGCTCGAGGAAGTGGGCGCCGCCTGCCGCCGTGAGCTTGACCGCATCTGGCTCGGTGAACTTCTCGTCGTATGCACCGTCGACACAGGCTTTCATCTCTTCTGCTGTGAAATCGTCGAAGAAGGCGCCGATTACGCGCTCCGCGACTTCCTTATATGTAAGTTTTTCTGTAAGTTCCAGCGGCAGCGCAGGAACCTCTTCTGGCACGTACAAGCCCTTATCCTCGGCAATACCGCGAATAATCGCTTGCGCGCTATTAAGCTTTTCGCTGCTGCCGCGCGTGCTTTCAAACTGCATAGTTATTTACCTCATTTAATATGTACATTGGAGACGCTAAGCGTCTCCAATGCTTCATTTCTAATCTTAATGTGTTGCTCGCGGCGGAATTATTTTCAATCTTAAATTGTCGGCTTTCGAAGCCCGCAAGGGCTGAGAAAGCTACCGCTCTAAGTTAGCAGTTGCCCAGCGAAATTGAAAAATTTTGCCCGAGCATTTCGCGAGGAGCCGCTTTGATTGCCCACGAAGCGAGCATAGAGCTTTGGCTGCGAAATTGCACTGTTTGAGCAAGCTTCTGGGTAATGGTGCTTGCGAGTTTGCAATTTCACCCAAAGCTCGCGAACGAGTGGCTAGCAATCATCGGCGACGAGTGTTGCTCGCGGCGGAATTATTTCAATTTCGCCTATTTCAATTTCGCAACCATTTCGCCGGCTTTGACCTGCTGCCCCTCGGACACGTAGATTCTCTCAACCGTGCCGCCTTCCTTGGCGATGATGTTCGTCTCCATCTTCATCGCTTCGATAACAGCGATTGGCTGGCCTGCCTCAACCGTCTCTCCCTCGGAAACGAGAACCTTGATGATATTGCCCGGGATGTTTGCGCCAACCTCAAGCGGATTGTTCTCGTCCGCATAAAGCACGGAGTTCGAGGAGTTTACGGTTACAGTCTTGTCCTTTATCTTGATTATACGGCGGTTGCCGTTAACTTCGAATACAGCTTCGCGGAATCCGTCGTTGTCAACCGGACGAACTTCCTGCAGCTTAACCATGAGCTCTACGCCGTCCTTAACCTTGACTTCGCAAGTCTCGCCTTCTTCGAGCGAGTGGAAGAATATATCCGAACCCATGTATCTGAACGAGCCTTCCTTGCGGATCGAGTTGATGTAGTCCTCGAATACCTTCGGGTAAATCGCGTAGGAAATGACTTCTCTATCCGTTCCTTCCAGTCCAAGGTCATCCTGCAAGTGCTTTCTGATTTCATCAAAATCTTCAGGCGGCAGCAGTTCGCCAGGTCTGCAAGTAATCGGCTTGCGATCCTTGAGAACAACCTTCTGGATATCCTCTGGGAATCCGCCCTCTGGCTGACCCATCATGCCCTCGAAGTAGGAAACTGTCGAGTCTGGGAAGTCGATGTTCGCGCCCTTTTCTACAATATTCTCCGGTGTGAGATCGTTCTGAACCATGAAAATCGCCAGGTCGCCGACTACCTTTGATGATGGCGTAACCTTAACGATATCGCCGAGCATCTGGTTAACAGCCTTGTACATGTCCTTAACTTCCTTCAGCTTGTGGCCGAGACCGAAGGACTCAACCTGAGCCTGGAGGTTCGAGTACTGGCCGCCAGGGATTTCGTACTTATAAATCTCGGCGGACGCTGTCTGAAGCTCGGATTCGAATTCCTTGTATACAGGGCGAACGTCTCTCCAGTATTCACTGATTTTCTGGAGACCGTCGGAATCGAGCTCAGTGTCTCTGTCGGAGTGCTGAAGCGAAGCAACGATCGAGTTGAGCGCTGGCTGCGAAGTCAGGCCGGACATCGAGTTGAACGCTGCGTCTACGATATCCACGCCAGCCTGTGCTGCCATGAGAACCGTTGCAACGCCGTTGCCGGATGTATCGTGTGTGTGCAGGTGAATTGGAATTCCAATCTCTTGCTTGAGTGCTCCAATCAGCTTGGAAGCAGCCGTCGGCTTGAGCAGGCCGGACATATCCTTGATTCCGAGGATGTGTGCGCCGCGCTTCTCGAGCTCCTTGGCCATTCTTATATAATAGTCGAGCGTGTATTTTGTCTTGGATGGGTCCAAGATGTCTCCAGTGTAGCAAAGGCAAGGCTCTGCGATCATGCCCTGGTTGAGGGTTTCGTCGAGTGCGATTTCCATGCCCTGAATCCAGTTCAGCGAGTCGAAAATACGGAATACGTCGATTCCTGCCTTCGCGGACTGCTTAACAAATTCGCGAATTACGTTGTCCGGGTAGTTCTTGTAGCCAACAGCGTTTGCGCCTCTGATGAGCATCTGCATGAGGATGTTCGGGCACTTTTCTCTGAGCATCTCAAGTCTCTCCCATGGGTCTTCCTTGAGGAATCTGTAAGCCGTATCAAATGTCGCGCCGCCCCACATTTCCAACGAGAAAAGCTTTCTTCCATATACTGAAACCGCTGGAGCGATTTTTTCCATATCTACCGTACGAACGCGGGTTGCCATGAGGGATTGCTGTGCGTCACGCATAGTCGTGTCTGTGATGAACAGTCTCTGCTGCTTGCGTACCCACTGAGTAAAGTCCTTCGCGCCCATTTCGTCGAACAACTGCTTCGTGCCTCTGCCCTGAAGTTCTGGCAGGTCGAAAGCGTTGAATTTCGGGAATGCCGGCACGTTGTAGCTCTTTTTCTTGCCCTTTGTCTCGTTGACGTACTTGTTGCCGAGGAACTCGATAACTCTGAGCTCTGTATCCTGAACTTTGCCTATGTCGAGCAGGTCTGGCGTGTTAGCGATAAAGCCCGTGTCGCAGTTGCCCGCCGCGAAAAGTGGGTGGTTCAGTACGTTGAGCATGAACGGAATGTTCGTCTTGACGCCTTTGATAGCTGTCTCGCCGAGCGCTCTGATTGCCTTCTTTCTCGTATCATCAAAGGTTCTGCCGAACGCAGTTACCTTCAGCAAAAGCGAATCGTAGAACGGAGTAATCGTCGAACCCTGGAAGCCGTTGCCGCCGTCGAGTCTGATTCCGAAGCCACCTGGCGAACGATATGATTCGATCGTGCCTGTGTCTGGCATGAAGTCGTTCGTCGGGTCCTCAGTCGTGATTCTGCACTGGATCGCGTGACCAGAAACCTTGATGTCCGCCTGGCTCTTGATGCCAACTTCCGGGCTGTCGAGCGCGTAGCCTTCCGCGATCAAAATCTGCGACTGCACGATGTCGATGCCCGTAACCATCTCCGTAACCGTGTGCTCTACCTGGATACGAGGGTTCATTTCGATAAAATAGTGCTTGCCGGTCGTCTGGTCGAGCAGGAACTCTACGGTACCAGCGGAGCGGTAATTTACGGCCTTTGCGATCTTGATTGCGTCCGAGCAAATCGCGATTCTCTGCTCGTCTGTCAGGCAAAGCGCCGGTGTGAACTCGATAACCTTCTGGTGGCGTCTCTGGATGGAGCAGTCACGTTCGTAAAGGTGAACGATGTTGCCTTCCTTGTCGCCGAGGATCTGCACTTCGATGTGCTTAGGGTTTTCGAGGTATTTTTCAATAAAAATGTCGTCAATGCCGAATGCCTTGGCTGCTTCGGAACGTGCGGAACGGAACTGTGGAAGGAGTTCCTCCTCGCTTCTAACGATTCTCATGCCGCGTCCGCCGCCGCCTGCTGCTGCCTTCAGCATTACTGGATAGCCGCACTGCTGAGCAAATTCAACTGCTTCGGCTTCTGTCTCTATAGCTTTCTCTACGCCTGGAACCGTTGGAACGCCGACGGAGTGCGCTACTATCTTCGACTGAATCTTGTCGCCGAGCTGGTTCATCATCTCAGCTGTTGGTCCGATAAATTCTATGCCTGCGTCTGCGCAAGTCTTGGCGAATTCCTCGTTCTCTGAAAGGAAGCCGTATCCTGGGTGGATTGCGTCTACGCCCTTTGCCTTGGCGAGTGCGATGATTTCGTCGATGCTCAGGTATGCGCCAACCGGCGTCTTGCCCTTGCCGATGCGATATGCTTCGTCTGCCTTGGTTCTGAACAGCGAATTCTTATCCTCTTCAGAGTAAATCGCAACCGTTCTGATGCCGAGCTCTTTGCAAGCACGGAAAACTCTGATTGCGATCTCGCCTCGGTTAGCGACGAGCACTCTCTTAAACTTCTTGATCTCTCCCATTTTTCTCTCCTTGATTTGTTGAATTTTTCTTGATATTCGATTTCGCTTGCCTACTTGACAAGGTGTACGTCCATCTGCGGGTACGGAATGCCAATGTCTGCCTCGTCGAATGCTAACTTGACCTGTTCCTTCAGATAATATTTAGTGGTCAGGTAATTCGGCGTGTCGCACCAGACCTTGAAGTCGATTTCCACCGCGCTGTCGCCGTGAGCCGCAACCCCGAAGAACGGCGGCGGGTCTATCAAAGCATCCTCGCAGGCCTCCGCGACCGCCAGCAGCGTGTCTCTCACCTTGGAGAGATCCGCACCGTAGTCGACCGTGAAGCTGAGGTCGATTCTCCTGATCGGCTCCTTCGTGTAGTTGATGAGCACGGATGATGTTATCGTGCCGTTCGGAATGGATATCACCTTGTTGTCAAAGGTCTTAATCGTCGTTACCATCAGGTCGATGCTCTGCACGATTCCGACGGAGCCTGCCACCTCGATCTGGTCGTCTCTAACAAAGGGCTTGCTGACCAGGATTATGAGTCCGCCTGCCACATTCCCCAGGCTATCCTTGAGGGCAAGGGCAATTGCCGCACCTCCCGCGCCCAGCACCGTTACCAGCGGAGCAGTCGGGATGTTCAGGCACGTGAGCGACACCACGAAAATCACCGTATATGCCGCGTATTTGACTGTCTTGAGTATGAACTTGTACACGGACTCGTCCAGCGAGCTCTTGGTGAGAAGTTTGCGGACGAATTTCAGCAAAATCTTCGTCAAGATGAGCCCGACCACTATGACAATCAGGCAAGCCAAGATGTTCTTGCCGTATTCAAACATCGTTTCGATGGTTTTCTCTGAGATGCTCATCGCTCGCTCCTATTCGTAAACTCTGCCGCTTCTGCGTCTCTCTAATTCGTGCAAAAGCTTCTTGCGAAGTCTGATGTCGTCCGGCGTGATTTCTACCAGCTCGTCGTCGTTGATGAATTCGAGGGCTTCCTCCAGCGTGAAAACTCTCGCTGGGCTGAGCTTGATCGCCTCATCCGAACCTGCCGCACGCATGTTGCTGACTTTCTTCGCCTTGCATGGGTTAACGACCATGTCGTCGTTTCTGGAGTTCATGCCTACAATCATGCCTTCGTATACCTTGGTTCCCGGCTCTACGAACATCTGCACACGCTCGCCGATATTGAAAAGCGCATATGGTGTGCAAACGCCTTCTTCCTGGGCAATTGCAACGCCGTTGGTTCTCTGCGGGATTTCGCCTTTGTACTCGTCGAACGAATCGAACCTTCTGACCATCGTGCCTTCGCCGCGGGTGTCGTTGATGAACTCGCTTCTGTAGCCGAGCAGGCCTCTGGTTGGAACGAGATACTCGAGTCTGGAATATCCGTTTTCGCCGGACATCTGAGTCATCATGCCCTTTCTGATATTGAGCTTGTTGATGACAGTGCCTGCGTACTCGTCCGGAACGGAGATTACGACTTCCTCGATTGGCTCCAGCGTCCTGCCTTTTTCGTCCCTGCGGAGGATTACCTCTGGCTTGGAAACCGCCAGTTCGTAGCCCTCACGTCTCATGTTTTCTATCAAAATCGAAAGGTGAAGTTCGCCTCTTCCCGAGACTTTGAAGCAGTCCGTGGAGTCTGTCTCTTCGACAACCATTCCGACGTTTACTTCTAATTCTTTGTTCAGCCTTTCTCTGATGTGTCTGGATGTTACGAATTTGCCGACTTTGCCTGCGAATGGCGATTTGTTGACCATGAAGTTCATGGAAAGCGTCGGTTCTTCGATGTGGATCATTTCCATCGGCTGCGGATCCTTCGGGTCGCAAATCGTCTCACCGATTGAGATGTCTGCGATGCCGGATACTACGACGATGTCGCCGCAATGTGCCTCTGGTACCGCGGTTCTCTTCAGTCCTCTATATACGAAGACCTGGTTGACCTTGCGGCTTACGATGGTGCCGTCGGCCTTTGCTACTGCTACGGTCTGGCCTTCTTTGATGACGCCCTTGGTCACTCTGCCGATTCCGAGTCTTCCGATGTAGTCGTCGTATGCCAGGGTTGAAACCTGGAACTGCAGCGGCTCGTCGTCGAGGTCAGGATATGGCTCGCAGTGCTCGATTATCGTGTCGAAAAGCGGCGTCAGGTCGAGTCCGCCGTAGCCTGCTGGGCTCTTCTTGATCTTCTGGTCGCCTTCGCCTACGAGTACGCCTTCGACTTCCTTCGGGTCTTTGACTGCGATTCCCTGGCGGGCGATTCCGTAGAGAATCGGGAAGTCGAGCTGCTCGTCCGTTGCTTCGAGGTCCATGAAAAGCTCGTAAACCTCGTCGACAACCTCCTCAATTCTGGCGTCTTTCTTGTCTAATTTGTTGATGAACAGGATCGGGTTGATGCCCTGCTCGAGGGATTTCTTCAGTACGAATCTGGTCTGCGGCATCGGGCCTTCGCTGGAGTCTACCAGAAGAATTACCGTGTCGACCGTCTTCATGATACGCTCTACCTCGGAGCTGAAGTCCGCGTGGCCTGGCGTGTCGACGATATTGATCTTAACGTCGTTATGCATGATGGAGCAGTTCTTGGAATAAATGGTGATTCCGCGCTCTCTTTCGATATCGTCGCTGTCCATTACGCAGTCGACGACTTCCTCGTTTGCCCTGAAAACTCCGCTCTGATTGAGGAAAGCATCAACCAAGGTTGACTTTCCGGCATCGACGTGAGCTATCACGGCTATGTTAATGATTTTTTCTTTTCCTGCCATGTATGTTCATCCTCTTCCTTTTTCTTTGAGTTTTTGTGCTGTATTTGCTCGGGTGGCCTTGGCGTTTGCCATGACGGGCGCCCTAGCACTCTTGGCAAATTCTGATGGAATTTCCGAATTTGTGCCTTATATTCTTGCCCGTCGTCGTTGAAATTTTAACAATTTGGCCATTTTATCAGCAATAATTCATTGTATCACAAGAAAACGGGACTTGCAAGTCCCGTAGTGTGATTTCTTGTGTTTTGGCTAACTTTTTTCTGATAAAGGCAGAAAGCGGGCGATTATCGCCTCGGCGACCTTGATTCCGTCGACCGCGGCTGATGTTATGCCGCCGGCGTAGCCAGCGCCTTCGCCGCAGGGGTAGAAGCCGGCGAACTGGACGGCGGCTTGGTTGGCAGCTCCGCTGGTGGCGCTGCCTGCGGTCGCAAAAGCTGTGCCAACTTGGGTTGCGGCGGCTGGGCCGCTGGCCGCCTGCGCGGATGTAGCTTGGGTGGCGCCGCTGGCGGTCGCAAGGTTCGTGCCAGCCTGCGCTCCGCCGCTGAGAATCTGACCCTGCAGGCTGTCGTCGCGCTTGATTCTGACCGGGCTGGAGCTTCTGGTCTCGACCGCCGTTACCACTGCGCTGTCCGCGTCGAAGTCCTTGATCTTGCGTCCGAGATATGGCATCGCCTCACGGAACGCCTCCGTTGCGAATTGCGGCAGGCTGCCTTCGACCGCTGGCGCCTTGCCATCTCTGAGCTCGCCCCATGTCGACTTCGGCGGCTTATAGTTTCCGCCACCGTTCACGAAGGCGAGATGCTCGTACTTCTCTTGGAATTCGACTCCTGCCAGAACGTCGTCCGAGCCGAAGTCGCTCGTTCTAACGTCGCAGAGCAAGGCGCTGTTCGCCGTGCCGCTCGCCCTGTCGCGGTAGCTCATGCCATTCGTTACAACTCCGCCCTCTTGGGACGAGGCAATGATTACCTCACCGCCTGGGCACATGCAGAATGTATATACTCCGCGGCCGTTTTCGCATCTGTGGTTTATCTTATAGTCTGCCGGCGGAAGTCCGAGCTCGCCCGCAGGCCTTCCGTACTGTGCTCTGTCTATCAGTTCCTGCGGATGCTCGATTCGCACGCCTATCGAAAACGGCTTCTGCTCCATGTACACTCCCCGCGACCTCAGCATTCTGAATGTGTCGCGGGCGCTGTGGCCGAGGGCGAATACCGCCGCCTCTGTTTCGAGGCGGTATTCGCCGAGCGGCTCGCCGCTTGGGCCAAGCTCGGTTACTTGGAGGGCGGCGAGGCGCCTGCCTACGGCAGGCGGGCCTGCCTGCTGTGGCGGGTCGGTCTTCGGGGACAAGCCTGCCTGCTGGGGCAGGTCGGCCATAGTGCTTGCTGCAGGCTGCGGCGCGGCCGCTGGGCAGCCCGCCCCAAGTCCGCCAGCGGCGGGCTGCCGCCAGGCTGCGGCTTCCGAAGCCTGGGTGCCGCAGCCTGGCTCGCCGCTCGCCCCAGAGCCTCCGCATGCGAGCGGCGCAGCGGCCGCGCCTACGCCCTCGTCAGCGAAAACGATATCGCTGACCTGCGAATTGAACCGCACTTCACCGCCGAGCGCAATGATCTCCTCGCGAATATTCTTAACCACGATTCGCAGGATATCCGTTCCCACGTGCGGCTTCTGCTTATACAATATATCCTCAGGTGCTCCCGCCGCCACGAACTCAGCGAGAACCTTACCTATTCTAATATCCTTCGTGCCAGTCGTGAGCTTGCCATCGCTGAAGGTTCCAGCGCCGCCCTCTCCGAACTGAATATTCGATTGCGGGTTGAGCTTGCCCTCTTCCCAGAACCTGCGAACGCTCTCGCAGCGCTCATCTACGTTCTGGCCACGCTCGAGCACAATCGGGCGGTACCCCGCCTGCGCAAGCGTGAGGGCACACAGCATTCCCGCCGGCCCGAAGCCGACGACCACTGGGCGGCTTCCGAGCCTTGGTGCCGCCCCGTGGGCACTGGCGCCTGGGGCCGCAGCCTTCTCAGCTTCTGTGGCGGCTGCGGCCTCGGCAGCGCCAGTGCTGCGGCCGCCGTGCGTCTCACAACCGCTCAGCGTGACGCACGGCCTGCCGCCCTCAGCATCCTCGGTGCGGCAGGCGGCCGCTGCGCTCCCCGGCTCAGGCAGCCTGTAGCTCTCATCAGGCGCAATCTCCAGCCTGAGCTTGCCGTTAGAAGCGAGCCGCGCCTGCTTCGCTGGATTCTTCTTGTATACAGCAACGAAATCCACCGAATACACGAGGCAAATATTACTTTTGTCCCGCGCATCAATGGATTCCCTAACAATCTTCCAATCTTTAATTATCAGGTCAGTCCGCCCAATCTTCTTCAAAATCTTCTGCGGCAGCGCATCCACGCCCTCGCCCAATCTCAACTTAATCTGATGAATTCTATACATTCTCACTCAATCCTCAACATTCAACTCTGAAATTCGAACTCCACCTGCCGCGGCCCAGCCTGCGCGCGATCCGGTCAGCCAAGCCAAGCCCAAGTTATATCCACCGCATCCACAAGCGATGTCCAGCACCTCGCCCGTAATGAAAAGCCCCGGCACAAGCTTGGATTCCATTCTCACAAGGGCAACCTCGGATATCGCAACTCCGCCAGCCGTAACCTGCGCTTCCTTCCAGCCCTTCAGTCCAGTGACCTGCAGGCGGAAATCCTTCAAAATTCTCGCCATTTCCGCCGGTTCAGGCGCCGCAGTCTGACCGCCCGCCTGCTCCAGCAAAACCCTCGCCAGTTTGTCCTTGACGATTGTCTTGAGCACGTGCTCATTCACGCCGCAATTCTCAAAGTATTTCGTGAGTTCCTGCTCGTCCATATTCGGCATGAAATCAATCGAAATCTCATAATCCGCGTATCCTTCTGGTCCAAGCGAGCCGTGCGGCAAAGCAAACGCCGACACCTCAAGCACGCAGATGCCAGAGAGAGAATCCTCCCTGAACTGCACCTCGCCTTTTGCCGCCTTGAGCATCTCGCCCTTTTCCAGCAAGCGCACTCGCGCCTTCGCCCTAACGCCCGCGAGGTCCTTAAGACTATAGTCCTGACTGCCTGGTGCAGGAGCCACGCAAACGGGCACAAGCGCCGGTCTCAGCGGACTAACCTTATGTCCGAGCGCCCGAGCAAACACATATCCGTCGCCCG